>CAYXFQ010000007.1:0-7910 GCA_964464345.1 uncultured Methanomassiliicoccales archaeon
GGGACGATGTGATACTCTACTCCATCCCCATCATAATCCTGGGCTTCCCAGTGGGCTTCTACCCCAAGGGAAACTTCGGCCGAGTTCCCTTCGGGATCCTGCAGGCCGGGACCATCGCCATGTGGATATGGTACATCACCCGCGGCGGTGTCCTCCC
This sequence comes from uncultured Methanomassiliicoccales archaeon, assembly GCA_964464345.1. GTDB lineage: Archaea > Thermoplasmatota > Thermoplasmata > Methanomassiliicoccales > Methanomethylophilaceae > CAYXFQ01. Next base: position 158 of record CAYXFQ010000007.1, read on the forward strand.
GGTCTCCGTTGACATCCCGGTGGACCTCGGAGGCATCGATGTCGATGCCTCGGTCAGCCTGACTCTGGTCCTGACCGGCTTCATATATCTCTTCATGATAGTGGCCCTGGCGAAAGGGGCCTACTTCTTCGCCGAGTACGGCGGCAACCGCAAGAAGTATCTTCTCCGGAAGCAGAAGCGGGAGTCGCCAGACGAGAGCGACGATTACGAAAACTTGTCCAAGAAGGACAGGAAGAAGCTCGAGAAGAAGTCCAGAAAGGATAGGAAGAAATCCAAGAAGGGCAAGAAATCTCGCAGGAGATGAGCGCTCTCCCCATGAGCGGCTCGCACAGAGGTGAATGAGATGGCAATTACAATGTTGATTTGTGAGACGGAAGCTGAGATTGCGCTCTGCCGCGAGGCGAAGCAGAGCCTCCTGAAGGTCATGGTCAGCTCCGTGGAGGGGCTCGAGGACCTGGCGGAGTTCGACATGGTCGTCGATATGGACGGCGCCCGCGGGGCCGTCGACGACTGGGAGGCCTTCGTCAAGCGGAACCGCCTCACCGGCGAGCTGGACTCCATCTACATGGAGAGGATCCGGGATGCCGATGACTTGGAGGCCCTCACGCCTCTCGCCCAGAGGCGCTACAGCGGCTGGGTGAGCCTGGAGGACCTCTCGGACGAGGAACACGCCCGCGTCATGGAAGTGGCCAGCGACGTGGACCGGCTGACCGGCTGGGACGTGCTCAGCTTCAAGGAGATGGAGGAGGCCTGCACCAACTGCGCCCTCTCCTGGGACAAGGGTCGCGGCTGCATCGGCAACTTCGGCCCCGACAACAGCCTCCTGCCCGAGATCGCCTCGCGGCGGAACTGCCCCATCATTGCCTCGGTGCCTGACGCGGTCGCGAGCCGGAGGTACTACAGCGTGGACGAGGCGAAGCTGCTCCTGGAGGAGTCGCGGCGCTTGCGGGAGGAGCTGCCGGAAGAGGGTAAGATGATGGTTCGCCGCTACAACGGCGTCCTGGAGCGGCTGGAGCAGATGGCCCTGGCCTGCATCGAGGGGAACTGTCGCTTCTTCTTCATCTGAGCGCGCAGGGACTAATATTTAAGTAACGAACGCCAATCCCCGGAGAAGTGAGATTGGAAGCGCGAAGAGACTGGGACATATTCACCATACTGGGCCTCACGGCCCTGCTCATACTGTCCGTGTACTTGATTCCGGACAGTGTGGCCCGTACAGTCCTAGGGCTTCCCTTCCTGCTCTTCTTCCCTGGTTACCTCTCGGTGACCGCGCTCTTCCCTGAGAAGGAGGAACTGGACAGCATCGAGAGGGTCGCCCTCTCCTTCGGTCTGAGCATCGCCATCACGCCGTTGATCGGCTTCCTGCTCAACTACACCTCCTGGGGAATACGGCTGACCCCCATCCTGCTGTCCATATCCATATTCATAGTGGTGGCCGCCCTGCTCTCGCTCTACCGGCGACAGATGGCGGAGGAGCCCTTCCTTCCCTTCGACCCGGTGGAGAGCATCAGTGAGATCTGGAGGAAGTTCCAGGCCGAGGAGGGCATGGACAAGGCCCTCTCGGTGATACTGGCGCTGTCCATCCTGTCCTCGGTGGTCGCGCTGGGCTACGTGGTGGCCTTCCCCCGCGACGGGGAGAGCTTCACCGAGTTCTACGTGCTGGGAGAGGACGGCAAGGCCAGCGGCTACCCGCAGCTCTCCGTCGGGGAGTTCGGCACCGTCAAATTGGGCCTGGTGAACCACGAGCACCAGGAGATGGACTACACCATCGTGGTCTGGCTGGTCAAGGTTCGCTATCAGGACGAAGAGGTGAAGGTGGACGAGCTCTACTATTACGACACCTTGAGCGTGAGCGGCCTTGAGCATCGGCCGGTGGACATCGACAAGCCCTGGGAGCCGCAGTGGGAGCAAGACTACAAGTTCAACATCTTCACCGTCCAGCAGCCACTGGATGGTAACTACAAGGTCTGGTTCAGCCTCTTCAAGGGCGATGAGAGCTTCAACTACGCTGATGATGGTGCAAACCTCATCAGCGACGAGAAGGCGGTCTCCTACATCAAGGAGGCCGTCCGGAACGAGCGTCAGAGCCTCAGTCTCAACATGCACCTCGAGCCCACCCACTTCTATCTGAAGGACGAGGACAGCATCCCCTCCAGCCTGAGTGGGAGCGACGAGCTCGACCTCGAGATTGGGATAATCAACTACGAGGGCGTTGTCCGCAGCTACAAGGCCCTGGCCATGATCGGCAGCGGCAAGGAGGTCAAGGACGAGGAGACCGGCGAGACCAGCCTGGAGTTCACCAAGCTCCGCTGGCTGGGCGACATAGAGCCCACAGAATGGGAAAACGTGGTTATAAGCGAGGTTGACAACGGAGACTTCACCTGGTCCGATGGCGAGCTTTTCAGTGTGAACCTCGACCCGCTCGCCAGCACCTACCGCGGAGATCTGAAGATATGGTTCCTCCTCTTCAAGGACGATCCTCTGCCATCCCTCACTGCGCTCACTGACTACCATGAGACTGAGAATGTGGTCAAGCTCTTCGAGGAGGCCTATCGCGGCGAGCGGCAGTTCCTCTCGCTGGATATCAAGCTCTCCTGAGCCTTGTCTCTCCAGCATCCTAGAGGATTGACTTTCTCTCACCTTGGATCATCGACCACTAGAGTTCCTGCTCACAACATTGGTGAATGGCTGAGCGTTCAATGCAATAGATGATACTCTTTGAACAGAGGGCATGCCCAGCCTTCATTCGAGCTCTTTTTAAGGGGCAACCTCATGATTTCTACAGAGCATAAATCCCAGGAGCAATAGCCGGGAGTATTCCTAGCCATCCCAGGGTAGCCATTTTCTCCCTGCTGCAGACTTCTACGCTCAGTCTGGATCTAGACACCTTATGTGCAGGGCATCTAGCTTGCATCGGCACATGCTGCCTAGTACAGGATCTCAAATCCGGAGAGTCCCAGAGACGCCTCTCAGCGCTCCAGGAGTGATCCCCACCACTCGCTCAGGCGAGACAGGTATGGATCCAGGCCAAGCTCCATGGCCAGATCTCCGGGAGAGTGCTGGCGCAGGTATATCCAGCCGACGACGCCCATTGTGAGAGCACCCAAGAAGTCCATGAGCAAGTCCTGCATGGTGTCATCGAGGCTGTACTGCATGCCGGTGTCGAAGAGGGTGTCGGCACTCCACTCGAAGATCTCCCATATCACGCCGAAGCTGCACCCCACCGCCACGACGATCACCGGCATGAGCCGGGGCGGGATGTGCACCGACTCCAGGTACCAGTCGGCCAGATAGATGAATATGAAGGAGATAGCGGCGACCATCATGGACGAGAAGTAGTGGGTGACGCTGTCCCACCAGTTCAGGGTGTCATAGTAGCCCTGCATGACTCCCAGGGCATGAAGGAAGAGGGCCAGGAAGATGAGGAATATGAACCAGACCGGCAGAGTGATCTTGTCCCTCCATCGCAGCACGATGGGGATGGAGATGGCGATCCCGGAGACGAGGCAGGTCGCTCCGGCATAGTAGCCATTGGTGCTTGCCCCGAAGAGCTCGCTGCCGATCGAGTAGGCGGCCATCCCGAAGAGGATGAGCATGAAGAGCGTGAGTATGCCCCTCTCTCCCTTCATGAGCATCCCTCCCTGCAGTCGGAGCTAGCATCCTCGCATCCCGTGTCCTCCAGGGATCGGATGATTCCCACTCCCTTGCGCAGCATGGAGATGTGGAGAACCACGGCCATCAGGATGGCGCCCAGTGCTATGGCGCCCAGGGAGACCATCAGGGAGTTGTTGTCAGCGATGAACTGGGAGCCGAAGATGATGTTGCTGAGATACTGACCGAGAACGAAGAGCATGCCCATGCTGATGGTGGAGACCGTGCAGAGCAGGGTAAGGGCCAAGCGGTCCAGGCGCATGCCGTGGAAGCTCACCAGGTGCAGGAAGCTGAAGAGACCGACCGAGAAGACTGCCATGAGCTCGGTGATCTGAGCGAGGGTGCCCCAGTCGGGCTTGAGAAGCAGGTCAGCGGCATAGGTCGCGAATGGGAGGGCCAGCAGCAGAGCGCTGGCGGTGAGCACATCCTCGCGCAGGCAGCGGCCGTGATAGAGCGGATAGGCTATGAGATAGATGGACCAGATGCCCATGATGGTGAAGAACAGCCTCTGATCCCAGATCGAAACTCCCACCATGATCAGCAGGAAGGGCAGCACCGCCAGTCTGAGCAAACGCGAAATAGGGGCATCTCGGGGGATTTTCATTTTGGTACCACCAGCATGGAGGCGCGCGAGCCATGAATGGACGCCTCGGTCCTTTGTCGATCTAGAAGCCAGCTTGTCGATCCCTTTCCCTTGCGGGGAAGTATGACCGCCGTGGCCTCCAGGGAGTTCACCGCCCTCATCAGAGAGCCGTGGGTGCGCTCGCCGCCGCTGCCCCGATGGGAGAGGACCTCGCGGAGGCTGTAGCCTTCCTTCCAGGGCCATGTGGCGCCGTTGGCGACGTCGAAGAGGTTCACCTGCCCCATGGACTCGCGGTCAATGAGAGAGTCGACCCTGTCGGCGTACTGCGACTCGTGGGAGTCACCGTCCACGACCACCAGGACGTTGGAGAAGGTCACCGTGCAGGCTTCCGCGGCGGATTCCTCCTCCCTGCGGAAGCGCTTCACGAGCACCGGCACCGGGGAGTGCCGCATGAGGCTGCGGGAGGTGCTGCCCAGGAGCAGGCCGGTTGCCCTGCCCTTGCCGGAGGAGGCGAGAGCGATGGCATCGAAGCTGTTCTCCCTCGCGAAGTCGAGGATGTCCTTGCCGGGACGGGTCCCGGCGATGACTTGATAGTGAGCGCTGATGCCGGAGGCCTCGAGGGACTCCGCCATCTGACTAAGCTGGGCCATCTCCTCGCCGTCGAGTTTGGAGCGGGGCTGGAGGACGTAGACCACCAGGGCCTCCTCCACGCCCAGAAGGAGAAGATCCTCCAGGCAATCGACCATCATCCTGGATTGCCAGGAGAGGTCGGTGGGCAGGAGAATCTTTTTAATCTTAGTCATGGCATGTTGGAGACTGGCTATGGGAAATAAAACCCCTTCGGTCCCGCTAACATGTACACACAATTCCTAACAAGGCGCCGAGCGGTCTTATTGCTCCTGCTTGCGGCCTCTCTGCTGCTCATACCCCTGCTTCTTCAGCTCCCATCTGTGCTGGAATGGGACGCCGACCTCTTCCTGGCCATCAACTCCAACTATCAGCGGAGCGAGCTGGTCGACGTCTTCCTCTGCATTCTCACCGAGTTCGGGGGCATACCCTTCCTGGTCGTACTGAGCGGCCTGCTCTACGCCCGGGGTTACCGCTCCTGGGCCTACGCCATCATCGCCGCCATCATCTGCTATTCGGCTGTCGGACTGGGCACTCGAATCTTCATCGACCGCCCGCGGCCCTACATCACCTATCCATGGATACACCATCTGCAGACCGTCTACAACAGCTCCTACCCATCAGGCCACTCCATGGGCATAGCCTCCCTCTGCGGCATTCTGCTCGCAGAGAGGAACAAGCTGACCATCCCCATGGCGATAGGCGTGGTCGCGGTTCCCATCAGCCGCATCTACATAGGCGTTCACTATCCTCTCGACGTGGTCGGCGGAGTCATGATCGGACTCCTCATAGGCCTCCTCGTGGGAGACATATTCCTCCGTGAAGGTGTCGATGCAGGGGATGAAAAGCGGCAAAATGAGACTCAGGCTGAGCCTCGCGAGCTGTAGAATCATCATGGCAATCACTGCGACAAAAGGTGGGACCGAGGGGGGAGCCGTTAAAAGATTTGCGATTAGCAACGATTAACGGACGAAATACTGCGATATTCGTATTAACGTCACTTTTTTGCATATAATTAATATATGAGTTTGTCATCTTCAGTTACGCAAAAGGCCCTTGTCTGCCTGTGGCTTGACACTGCAAGTCACGGTCCAAGGAAGAATCCGAACAACTAAAAACACGGTGATTAAGGATGTCTGACGAAATAAAGGACAGGAAGCTGTTCCCCCCCACGGAAGAGCAGATGAAGCTTTCCCTGGTCGGGGGACCAGAGGGACACAGGAAGATGTACGAGGAGTCCATCCGCGATCCCCCCGCCTTCTGGGAGAAGATGTCCGGGACACTGGACTGGTTCTCCAAGGACTGGGACTCGGTCTTCGACTGGGACAAGGAGAGCGGTAACTTCACCTGGTTCAAGGGTGGCAAGCTCAACGTCTCCTACAACTGTCTGGATCGGCACGTGCTGAACGGCAAGAAGAACCAGGCCGCCCTCATCTGGGAGGGTGACGACCCCAGCGAGACCCGCGTCCTCACCTACGGACAGCTGCTGGTCGAGGTGGAGAAGTTCGCCAACGTTCTGAAGTCCAAGGGCGTCGGGAAGGGAGACCGGGTCTCGGTCTACCTGCCCATGATCCCTGAGCTGGCGATAACCCTGCTGGCCTGCACCCGCATTGGTGCGATCCACAGCGTGGTCTTCAGCGCCTTCAGCTCCGAGGCCCTCTACAACCGCATCGAAGACTGCGGCTCCCGCCTGCTGGTCACCGTCGACGGAGGCTTCCGCGGCGGCAGGAAGATCGGCATCAAGGCCAACGCCAACGAGGCGCTGGAGAGGTGCCCCACCATCAAGGACGTCATCGTCGTCCGGCGCACCGGCGAGGAGGTCGTCATGGAGGAGGGTCGGGACAGCTGGTGGCACGAGGAGATGGAGAAGGCTCCGTCCAAGTGCGAGCCTGAGCCCATGGATGCGGAGGATCCCTTGTTCATCCTCTACACCAGCGGCTCCACCGGCAAGCCCAAGGGAGTGGTTCACACCACCGGAGGCTACCTGCTTCAAACCCAGGTCTCCTTCCAGTACATATTCAACTACATGCCGGGAGAGGTGTTCTGGTGCACCGCCGACGTCGGATGGATCACCGGCCACAGCTACATCGTCTACGGCCCCCTGGCCGCGGGCGCGACCTCCCTCATGTTCGAGGGGGTTCCCAACTACCCCGGCCTGGACCGCATGTGGGACGTGGTCGAGAAGTGGAAGGTCGATGTGTTCTACACCGCCCCCACCGCCGTCCGCATGATGAGGAAGACCGGGGACGAGTGGCCCGCCATGCACGACCTCAGCAGCCTGCGTCTGCTGGGAAGCGTGGGCGAGCCCATCGACCCGGAGGCCTGGCTCTGGTACTATGACACCATAGGCGGCGGGCGCTGCCCGATCGTCGACACCTGGTGGCAGACCGAGACCGGCAGCATCCTGATCTCCCCGCTCCCGGGATCCACATCCCTGAAGCCCGGATGCGCCTCGGACCCCTTCCTGGGAATCGAGGTCTGCGTGGCCAAGGAGAACGGCGAGATCTGCGGGCCGAACGAGGTTGGCAGGGTCTTCATCAAGAAGCCCTGGCCCTCCATGACCCGCACTCTGTGGAACAACCACAAGCGCTACATGGATGAGTACTGGAACATCATACCCGGCTACTACTTCACCGGCGACGGCGGCAGGATCGACGAGGACGGGGACGTCTGGATCACCGGCCGCGTTGACGACGTCATCTCCGTCGCTGGCCACCGCATCGGCGCTGCCGAGGTGGAGGCTGCCTTCCTCACCCACCCCGCGGTGGGCGAGGCGGCTGTGGTTCCGGTCCCGGACGACATCAAGGGAGAGGCCATCTACACCTTCGTCACCCTGAAGGAGGGCTACGTCGGCGACGACGAACTCCGCAAGGAGCTTGTCGCCACCGTCCG
>CAYXFQ010000007.1:7920-19016 GCA_964464345.1 uncultured Methanomassiliicoccales archaeon
GGCCCCATCGCCACTCCCCGCTCGGTGCAGTTCGCCACTGGGCTTCCGAAGACCAGGAGCGGCAAGATCATGCGCCGCATCCTGAGGAAGATCGCCGGCGGCGGCATGCACGCCGACCTCGGCGACACCTCCACCCTGGCGGAGCCCGAGGTCGTGGACGTCCTCATCGAGGGTCGCATAGAGTGAGCGGCCCGCTGCGGCGGGCCCGTAAACCTCTTACTTCTATTTCTCTCAATCCGGATTCTGCAGCTCGAAGGAGACGCTGTACATGTCGTCCTCCAGCTTGGCGTTGACGTCCAGGCCGGTGCGGTAGAAGAGATTGAGCATGCTGGTGTTGCTGGCCAGCACCTCGGCGGTGAAGGCCTTGATGCCCCTCTGCCGACCCACGCGGATCATGAGGTTCAGGAGATAGGTCCCCAGGCGCTTGCCCTGCCAGTCGTCCCGGACCATGAAGGACACCTCGGCGGTGTTCTCCTTGGTGTCCCGGCGATAGTCGCTGAGGGCGACCAGCTCATGGGAGTGGTGGGAGTCCGTCAGGAAGGCCCCGAAGGCCATGGTCTCGTCGTAGTCGATGTTGACCTCGCTCATGCGGAGTTCTCTATCCAGGGTCGGACGGTGAGCCATGAAGCGCTGGAAGAGGGTTCGCTCCGAGAAGGAGTAGAAGAAGTTCTTGAGCATGTCCTCATCGGTGGGCTTGATGGGCCGGATGAAGAGCCGCTGGTCGCCGAAGGTCTCCCAATGCTCGTACTCCCGCGGATAGGGCATCCCGCGGTAGGGGATCTCGCTCTGGTCCTGCGGCAGGTAGCCGAGCTCCTTGGCCTCCCGCAGGAGATCCTTGCGGTAGCGGGGGTGAGCGATGTTGATGAGCTCCAGGGCCCGCTGGGCGATGCTCTTGCCGCGCAGGTGGGCGATGCCGTGCTCCGTCACCACATAGTGGATGTCCTCGCGGGAGGAGCTGACCGCCCCGCCGCGCGGGAAGGCGGCGACGATGCGGCTGTGCTCGCCGCTGGTGTCCACCGAGGGGAGGGCCAGTATCGAGCGTCCTCCCTCGGAGTAGCTGGCGCCGCGGACGAAGTCCTCCTGGCCGCCAGGGCTGGAGTAGAAGTCGATGGCCGAGCGGTCGGCGGTGACCTGGCCGGTGAGGTCCACGAAGGGGGCGGTGTTGATCGCCACCATGGAACGGTTTCGACCGATGACTAGTGGATTGTTGGTATAGCTGCAGGGGTGGAACTCGATGGTGGGGTTGTTGTCCACGAACTCCATGAGACGAGGGGAGCCGATGCAGAAGGAGGTGATGATCTTCTCCGGATGGATGCTCTTCTTCTTGCCGGTTATGACCCCGGCCTCAACCAGGTCTATGATCCCGTCCGAGAACATCTCAGTGTGCACGCCCAGGTGCTTCTTGTCGCCAAGGAATCTCAGCACCCGGTTGGGCAGGCCCCCCAGACCGATCTGCAAGGTGGCGCCGTCCTCGACGAGGGTGGCGACCGAGGCGGCGATGCTGTCCATCACCTCATCCTCGGTGGAGTCGGAGTCCAGCTCGTGCGCCACGCAGTAGTCCACCTCGATGATGTGGTCGATGTCGCTGACATGAATGAAGCAGTCCCCGAGGGTGCGGGGCATCTGCCGATTGACCTCGGCGATGACCATCTTGGCCGACTTCACGGCGGAGAGGGTCATATCCACCGCGACGCCCAGGGAGCAGTAGCCGTGCAGGTCCGGCGGGGAGACGTGCACCAGGGCCACGTCCACCGGTATGCGGCCGCTCTCAATCATTAGGGGGATCTCCGACATGTGCAGCGGCGTGTAGTCCGCCTTGTCGGCGAATAGGGTTCCGCTGGTATCCAATGCATGATCCGGGTCGCCCAGCTGACTGGTGTCCGAGACCTTCTTGGGGGCGAAGGGACTGGAGCTGAATGTGAACGGTGATATGATGCGGTTGTCAGCCAGGGCCCAGGACTGCTCCGATAGCTCGTCCACGAGCGTGTGCGGCTGACCACAGCCGCCGCCGATGAATATCGATCTCCCCTTCTTTATCTTGGAGATCGCCCGCTTGGCGTTGGTAACCTTCCTCTCATAATCGTCTCGCCAATACACCTTTGCCCACCCGTGGCGAAGATTGACATTCTAACTGTTTAAGCTATCTGTTCCCCTTCTCCTCATGTATGGAGATCAGGCGCTCACCAGCGATCTCCCTGATTTTCGCCGCCATCGACTCCAGCGAGGGAGGCGATTCCAGGGTGCGCTCATCCTTGAAGATGGCAGCGGCCACCTCCCTGCCGACGATGTCGTCGCAGCCGGGGCGCACCATGAGTATGCGCGAGCCAGGGTAGCGCAGGTCCTCCTGGCAGATGCCGTCCTCATCCCCGTCGATGATGCCGATGACCGGGATGGAGAAGCGATAGAGCAAAGAGGAGGCGTTCTTGGTGGTGTCGTCTCCCACGGTGACGGCGTAGAGGCAGTCGTGGGCATAGCGCAGCCCCTTCTCGGCGTTGTGGTCGATGATGGCGGCCCGATCGGACTTGGGAACCTCCCGGGATTGGGGAGACGGCAGAACGGGAGAGGAGATGCCAGTGCGGATCTTGGCAGTGAAGGGGTCGAAGTCGCCGGCGTGCTCGAGACCGTGCTCCTTGACATCGATGCCCTCGAACTGCAACTCGCCGTCATCATCTTTCCATAGGCGAGGGACGGGTGCGCTCACGCGACCGATGACGCTACCGTTGACCCATATGCTCTCACCTACTATGGCGCCGTGCACCTCGCGAACGCTGCCATCATCGTGCTCCGGGACCGGAGAGAGCTCCATCCCGGCCCAGTCCAAGACGGTCTGAAATATGGGGTGCTCATCCTTAGAGAGCAGCGAGGCAGCGAAATTGTCCACGTAGAGTATGGGCGGAGTGGGCGGGCGGATGCTGTCGGCCAGTATGGATCGGAAGCGCAGGGAGCTGGCTGAGTTCTTGGCCTGGTTGAGAACCACGACCGCTTCCCATTCTCCCTCCAGAGAGGCTATGCCTCCGGAGATGGTGGCATGGCGGAAGTACTCAATCTCATCCTGAAGATTGCAGTCGAATATGGCCTTGATGCAAGTGGTGCCGACGGCGCTGGAGTATACCTCCCCTTGCGAAGATAGGAGATCTGACAGCTGCTTCCCCCTCAGGAAGACGGACGGCTCCATGCCGTGCATGAATAGGGCGAACACGCAGGTACATAGTCTGCCACAATAATAGATTGATTGCAATCGCCACCGCCGTGGGCATCTGAGGTGAATTCGAGTGTTGCGGAATTACTCAGAGCGACGGTCGCTGATCGGATCTGACAAAGGTTATGAATTCGTCCTGGTCGTCGTTCGCATTGGGATTGAAGAGCTTGTTGCCGATGACATAGCAGTCTCCGGAGTCCCTTATATGGACCGTTTGCTTCTTGCCGTTAGGCTTCATCCTGAATTCATTGTCTGTGACGGTGACCTTATAGCAGTTTTCGACGCGGAGCTGGTTATTGATGCTAGGTGTGGGATCTCCGTCAATCTCGTTACTGGAGAACCTGGCACCCTCGGACCATGTTATGATTACCGCAGTGGAGCCGGAGAGTGTGGCAGAGGCAATGTCGTTGCCGATTATGGTGCTGTCAGCAGAGCCATGCACCCTCAGCTGATGCAGAGGGCCTTCTGCATCATTGGTGATTCTGTTAAGGATTTTATTGTCGTGGAATTTTGCATCGGGAGATTCATAGAACTCCACCGTGATGGAGCCCGGGAGCCTGCAGGAATCGATCTCGTTGTTGTTGAAGGTGCCACGGGCAGAGTTCTGCACACTCAGCTGATGTCTGGCATTCTCAACGATTGCGAGATTTGAATTGATCTTATTGTTGTTGAATTGAGAGTCAGGGGAGTTTCGAATCTCCACCGTTGCGGATGAGTCGGCCTGGGTGCTTAAGATATCATTGCCTTCAACTATGGCTCCGGGAGATTCTTGGATGCTCAGGTGATGTTTTGCATTACTCGCGCGCTTGTCTGTAATGCTATTAGAGACGAAGTAGGAATTAGGAGAGTTTCGGATCTCCACGGTGACAGCATCTGCCCTCGTAGAAGGGATTATGCCTTTGTTGTTGGAAATGACAACCCCTTCCGAGTCCTGAATGCTGATCTGGTGCCTTACGTTTCGATCTTGGTTGAGTGTACAGTTAGAGATTTCTGAGTAGGCGGAATTCATGAACCTGTAGGTGCTACTGTCTATGTCGGATGGGGCCGAAGTCCTAACATTCTTGATAGTGACGCGAGAGTTGAAGGAACCTACGGAAAATTCCGATTGGAGGGCGTTGATACTGAAGCCCCGGAATTCAACGCCGATGCTGTCCACGAACTTCACCCCATATCTGTCGTCAGGGTTTGTCGGATTAGGGGGGCGTATCTCACTCGACGTAAAACCTTTCGTAGCATTGCCATAGATGAGGAGAGATTTGCCCTCGAAGTACAGCCGCTCGTTGAACACGCCACTGAAGACGCGGATGGTATCACCGGAATTGGCACCATTTATGACGTCCTGGATGCTCTCGCCGGGATTGACCACATAATCCTCCGTCAGATAGAGCTTGGCGGCTACTCTTGCATAGTAATTATCGTTTCCAAGCTTGAAGGGTAACGGATTAGAGCGTATGAAAAATGAGGAGTTGCTCAGATAGATTCCAACGGCCTCAAAGGATTCCATGTGGAAATTGATGACGTTTCCAACAGAGTCGATACGCGTGGTTATGACTTCTTGGCTCCTTTCAGTGTGAAAGGACGATATTCTAAACTTGGGGTCTCCAACAGAGAGATAGTCGTCAGATGCGAAGGGCAGCGTGATTGAGATTATGACATCGTCCCCGATGCTCAGCACTCCCTTCGGGGGGCCCCCGGGATGGAAGGTCTGCACCTTCACATGCTCGTTTTCAGGCCGGTGGAAAGAGCCATACGCAGTTGCCCTGACGACTGTATCTTTTAGCTCCTTCCCTTCCTCTCTGAACTTGACCTTGGCCTCGATGAACAGGCCTCGCTCCAAGATCGCTAAATCTGAGTCTTCAAGGATGATGGTGTAGTAGTTCCAGAGAACCTCGCCAATCTCCAGCTTCTCCACATACACTTCAGCGTTGAATTCCCGGTTGTACGATGGTTCGCCTCGCTGAGCGTAAAATGCGCTAGAGATACTGACTATCAAGTGAGGAGATCCTGCTGTGTCCCCGCCCCAGTCCATATCGTCAGGCATGTCGGTGATGGCGGAGTTCTTGAAAGCCATGACTATGCTGTTTCCACTAACGGTGAAGGTGTCGTGGACATTGACTGTGCCGCCACTGGCTACGAACTCCGCCCACTGCTGTGGAGTGAGGAAGTAGAGGTCGTTCACCATCTCGGGGTTGCTGGTTCCCTGGTCGAGCGGGTACTCTTCCGGCTCCTCTGGCGTAACGGGCGGATTGCTTGGATCCACACTCCCCTTCCAGAGTTGGACATAGCGAGTCTCATAACCTATCTTTCCAAGGTTGTCCTGGAGATAGATGCGGATCTCGTACAATCCTACATCGGAGCTGGGCGCGGTTCCGCTACTGTAGACGTAGATCTCTCCCCCGGTGAGGCTCAAGGCGGCATGGTTGCTGGCGCCGATTGATGACAGGTCCGCCCACACTTGCTGGACTTTGACTCCGGAGGGCTCGTCCACCTCTACCCAAAGTCCAAAGCCGTCGTCGCGGAGGTCGATGACCCAGACATTACCGTTACCAAGATCGACCTGCTTGGGTCGTCCGTCGACGTCGAGCGTCTTGAAGTTTCTAATCTTCACGGGCAGGTTGCTGTCGCTGAGAAGAACGTGTGTCCATAGTGGCTGCACGAGAGTGGAGTGTGAGACGGAGATGCTCAGAGAGGTTATGGAAAGGGGACTGCCGTCAAGTGGGAACTTCCATGCATTCTCATCCAAGTCCAGAGACCATGTATCCCCGGGCCTCCAAGTCTGCGATGATGCAGATGCGAGTTGTCCATCCCCTACCAGGAATGCTGCAGTTTTGTGATTTGCAGAGATTTGAATATGGAGATCCTCTGTGCGTAAATCGCTCCCGCCGCGATGATAGATGTAAAGAACGTCCCCTATCAGCTCGGAGCCGAACTCGACCTGCAGGGGCTCCGGTGGCGCAGGTATGTCGTTCACAAAGGCGAAGACGCCGGTGAAGAGGGTTACGGTGATGCCGAGGATGAGGATGTTGCCGATGATTTCCGAGGCGGCAGACTTGTCCTTTTTCCTGCCCTGGCCTCGCAACTTCACTAGCATTACAAACCTCCTCCCTTAAAACTACACAATGAATCAATCAATCATAAAATTCACTATTTATATGAATCGATTCTACCGCATCTACTAGCGAAGGATTGGAAACTGTCGGGAACTCTTTCAACTGCCGTCTGAATATTACATGCGCCTGAGTTTACTACAGCCCATCATTTTTCGCTGAATTAGACTTTGAACATTCGGGTCGTCCTCATCTGCCTACATAGGGATATGGCAATGCTAAGGTCCCTTTGACGCTCACTCCACTCCCAACAGCAATGAGGATATGAGAGGGAGCCTTTGTCACTCAATTGTATCTTGTGACGTACCTGGTCTCAGGATAGCTTGTCTCCTGATTGATCACATTGGCGCTCACGGTCGCAGCGCTCGGAACCCGAATTGTATTACTCAAAGAATTTGCGGGCTTTTCGATGATGTTATTAGTAACGGAGACTCCACTAGATGTTGCCGTGTAGATCTGACCGCCGTGATTGTTCCCGTTGATTTCGTTTTGATCTATGACAATCCCCTGAGAGCTCTCGATGCGAATAGTCTTCACGTTATTGCTGTTGTGAGTCGAGGCCGTCACGATATTGAGCTGAATGAGTATCGACTCAGAATTAGTCACCTTTATGCGTTCCGCATGGTCATGGGGGACATATGCAGGCATGTTCATCGTATTGTTGACTATATCCAAGCCGATGACATAGGATACGCTTATTGTCTTTGCGGCACTGTTCAGAGACACAGGAATCACATTGTCGCGTATAACTATGTCGTGTACGGGAACAGCATTGGACCCCACCACACGGATGCGCTCTGAATGATCGTCGCTGTAGGGGTCCTCTGGATCTATGATGGTATTGCCAACAATCTCAACTCCGTTGGAGTTGGTGACGTTTATGGTTTTCTTATTGCTGTGTACGGCGAACGGGATTATGTTATCTTGGATAACGACCGAGTCGGAATTGATTATGTTGATTTGTCCGGAGTGATGGGAGTATCCGAACAAGACGTTCCCAACTATTCGCGAATTTTTGGAGTTTTCAAACTCTATCGTATAGGTATTCGAGTGGAATGCGGCGTCGAGGGTGTTGTTTTCAAACACGAACCCTTCAGAGTTGGTGACGCGGACCTGATTGCCTCCTGGCGAGTGGGTGGAGATGTTATTGCCGATGAACTTTGCATTGGGCGCACCGTCCACTACTACTGTGGTGTCCTCTCCGTTCCATCCAGGCTTAGCTGTGAGATTGAAGCCTCTGACGTCAGCATCGGGCGAGCTGATTTTCAGAGTTGGCTTGCCATCGGTGGAAGCGTTGATGACAGTGTTGTTGCCGTAGATTGTCACTGGCTTGTTGACTTCGAACCCGCCATCGATCGCGTCTTCAAAGACTCTGATGGTGTCACCGCCCTCGGCTGAGTTTATGGCATTACTAACATTTCCTCCCGACTCTATGACAGTAGTCTGATTGAGGTATACCTTGGCGGCTACCATTATGCCTTCATTTCCACCGGCATGGCTATATCTCAAATCCATGGAGTATATGAAAAGTGAAGCGTTGCTGAGATACACCGTCACAGCCTCAAAGGACTCCATGCCGAAGCGAAGTGTCCTTCCATCCGGACCTAAGGCACCCAAGAAGCTGACGGCAACGCTCTTGTCGAGCGAGGGGTCGTGAAGCGAGGTGGCCCTGAATTCAGAGGGCTGATAGGTCGGCTGAGAGTACGGGACAGTCACATCGAAGCGAATCACATCGCCAATCTCAAAGAGTACCTGCGGCTGATTGTTGGAGTTGAGTGTGCGCACGCGGACGTGGTCCTTGTCAGCGCTGTAGAAGCTACCGTAGGCGGTCGCCCGTGACTCCGGCTCGAAGTTGCCGACTTGGCCGGTCAGCTTCAGCTTGATTTCTATCTTGAGGAATAGGCCTCCGCTGGAAAGGGCGGTTGTCTCGTGGTTATTCAGATCTATAGTGCAGACGTTCCACTTGATTCCATCCAACGTCACCCTCTCGACGGCCATCCCGGGTTGAATTGTCCTTATGCTTGCCCCATCAGTCGCCCTATGGGAATAGATGAACAGGTGAGGCGACTCCATGACCTCCGCGCCCCACTGCTTGGAGGGTCTGGGATCGGTGGCTGCAGTGCTCTTGAAGGCCAAGACTATCTTGTTTCCGCTGACGGCATACGTGTCATGAACATTGATGCTTCCATCGCTGTCAACGAAGCTCTGCCACTGCTGCGGCGTGAGGAAGTACAGGTCATTGATCATATCCGGGTTGCTGGGGCCAGGACCGATGGGCTCCTCGGGGTCGGGATCCGGATCCTCAGGGTCAGGGTCGACCGGCGGCACGCCGGGGTCCTCAGTTGAGGACTTGTCGCGGAGCAGAACGGTGAAGGACTCGCTGGTGAGGACGATGCTGTTCTCACCAATCACCTCTATGGTTGGCCGATACCAGCCGTTTTCAGCAGTGGGAGCGACGCTGCTGGCATACCTGTACTCTCCGCCGCCGAGACTCGTCAAGACCACGAGGCTGCCGCCACCATACAATGATGAGAGGTCCGCCCTGACCTCACTGATGAAGGTCTGAGACGGCGAGTCCACCTGGACGCGGATTCCATAGTTCTCGCCAGCATTTATGGTGTGGACCATCCCGCCGCCCCAGTTGGTCCGATGGGGGCTTCCGGCACTGTCTAGAACCACTATGTTGCTGATCTTCACATCTTGAACGACATCGTCATCCTTGACGAGCCGCGTCCAGAGGGGGTCGGAGAGGCTGAGATGGGCTATGGATACATGGAGGTAGGAGATGTCGCCTGTGAATGGGAAGCGATGCGCATTGGCATCGAGGTCCAGAATCCATGTGGACCCTTGCCTCCATTTGTCCGACGACGTACCTCGCGTGAAGTCATCATGGGTGAAGCTGGCAATCTTGGCATCTCCGCCGCCAGCTTCGACTGTCAGCGTTATGCGCACATCGCTTGCGGGGAGGTCGCTTCCCCCTCTGTGCATGATGCTGAGAATGTCGCCGTTGAGCTCGGCGGTGAATTCGGCCCTGAGGGGCGCAGGCGGTTCGGGAACGTCGCTCACGAAGGCCATTACTCCCGTGAAGAGGGCGACGGTTATCCCAAGGATGAGAATGTTGCCGATGATCTCAGAGACGGCGGAGCGATCGCGCTGACCGCTCCTGCGGAGGCGCTTGGCCCGCAAAGATGAACCTCTCTGTGAGCTCGACAGCATAATTGAGAATAATCTCACTTCTGCTTATATATACTAATCGTCGCAACCGTGAATGGCATTCAGCAGCCAGGCCATCTCCTGGCCCTGGTCGCGGAGGAGCTTCACGGCCGCCTTGTCGTCCAGGACGGCGGAGGGCTTGTCGCCGGTGAGGACCACGCAGGCGCTGGACGGGCAGACCACCACCTGGTTCTCCATGAGGAAGTTCACCAGGTTGTCGTGCACCGAGAGACCGCCCTGCTTGCCCTGCACCGCTATGACCGCCCCCACCTTCCTCTTCAGCTGGTTGCCAGCGTACTTGGAGGGGAGGCCGATGCGCTCCAGGAAGGTCTTCATCACGGAGGTCATGGAGCCATAGTAGGTGGGGCTGGCGAGTATGAGGCCGTCCGCCTCCAGGATCTTCTCCAGGTACTCGTTGAGACTGTCGTTCTCGTTGAGGCACCTCCCGTCTCCCCGCAGGCTGCAGGACATGCAGGCGTTGCAGGCCAGCAGGTCGCTCTGGAAGAGCTGGATGTGCTCCGTCTCAATCCCCTCCTTCTCCAGCTCCGCCAGCACGATCTCCAGGGCGGAGCTGGTGTTGCCGATGAGGCGAGGGCTGCCGTTGATGGCGATGACCTTCATACAGTGCTGGAAGAGAATGATTGTATTTAACCAATGCCGAGCCTAAAAATTCGCTGGCGTCGCATGTAATTAATACCCCTGGGGCATTCCAGAGCATCGGGTGTGTCTATTGTTAAAGATAGAGAATCTTCACGTGGAAGTTGAGGGCAGGGAGGTCCTGCAGGGAATCGATCTGGAGATCGGGCCCGGGCAGACCTGCGTCCTCTTCGGCCCCAACGGCTCCGGAAAGTCCACGCTCCTGGCCACCATAATGGGATTCAGCGATTTCAAGGTCACCAAGGGGCGCATTCACTTCCAGGGGAAGGACATCACCGAGCTTCCCATCGACGAGAGGGCCCGCATGGGCATCGGGATGCTCCTGCAGCGCCCGCCGAACGTGGTGGGGCTCAGGCTGAGGGACCTGGTGCAGGCGGCCAGCCCGGACGATATCGACGTGGACGAGATGGCGGAGGGCTTCAACATGTCCCGCTTCCTCGACCGGGACGTCAACGTGGGCTTCTCCGGCGGGGAGCTGAAGCGCTCCGAGTTGCTGCAGCTCACTGCCCAGAACCCTTCCATGCTCCTGCTGGACGAGCCGGAGTCCGGCGTTGACGTTGAGAACATAGACCTGGTCGGGAGCAAGGTCCACGACCTCCTCTACGACGTCAAGATCTGCGGCCGGGAGAAGGAGAACGAGAGCGTCTCCGCCCTGGTCATCACCCACACGGGCGAGATTCTGAAGCACATCGGCGCGGATTGCGCCTATGTGATCAGGGACGGCAAGATCCGCTGCACCGGCCGGCCCATGGACCTGCTGAAGGAGATCAAGGAGAAGGGCTACAGGGAGTGCATCGAATGCAGAATGGTGAAGATCTGAGGAAGAGGGTCAAGAGCGCCCTCGCCCGTCAGGGCGACTACGGCAAGGACTTCGAGCTCGACCGCTACGACGCCGCCCCCCGCGACCCGGGAGAGGTGGG
>CAYXFQ010000008.1:0-18829 GCA_964464345.1 uncultured Methanomassiliicoccales archaeon
ACCTACGCCCGCCACGTGGAGGCGCTACCCGACGAGGAGTTCACCGTCGGCGACATCCTCCGCTTCGGCGTGGACGAGACGGTCATCCACGGAATCAAGACCCACAACCGCATGCTGCGCCGCGGCTCTGCCGAGGCTCGCGACATCGTGCGGATGTACGGCAAGATAATGAGAAGGACCTACCGCTGAGGCTCCGCCAGTATCGGCCCGAGCACGGCGGAGATGTTCCCGCCCTCGATGACGACGTCCGCCGCATTGCGCACCTCGTCGTCGATGGGATTGAACGCAATCGAC
Source organism: uncultured Methanomassiliicoccales archaeon (assembly GCA_964464345.1). GTDB lineage: Archaea > Thermoplasmatota > Thermoplasmata > Methanomassiliicoccales > Methanomethylophilaceae > CAYXFQ01. The sequence goes on from CAYXFQ010000008.1 coordinate 295, forward strand.
AGGGCGGAGTGGCGGAACATGTTCACGTCCACGAAGGAGTTCCCGATGGAGGCCACTCTATCTGGGCTGACTCCATGCTTCTCCAAGAAGATCTTCAGAGCGATGCCCTTGTCGCGCAGGTCCACGTTCAGGTGACCCTCCCCGGTCAGACGCCCGTCCTCGTGCGTGAGGAGGGTGTTGGCCATGTAGCCGTCGAAGCCGTAGCCGATTGCGATCCTCTCCGCCACCAGGTCGATGCCGCCGCTGACGATGACCGACTTGATGTTGTTGTAGCGCAGGGCGGCTATGGTCTCCTGTATGCCGTCGATGATGGGCACATCCCGCAGCGCCTTCCGGATGTCCTCGATGCCGACATCAGGCATCACCGTCCTCCAGAGGCCCACGTCGCGGCGTATGAACTCCTCCTCGTCGATCCTCCCGGTCTTGAAGAGGTTGAGGGCCTCGCTGTTGTCCACCTCGAAGTAGCGGTGCACCCAGGCCCAGGAGCTGACGTAGTCCACCAGCACCCCGTCCATGTCGAATGCCACAAGGTCGTAGGCGATATCGCTCACATTCCAGGATATGGAAGACTATTAGAAAAGGTATACGCTACTGAGGGCGATGATCACCATCATTGGCACTGGCCACGTCTTCCGGGTGGAGGAGCAGACCTCCTTCATCATCCGCAGCATCTGGCCGGACGCCGTCCTGGTGGAGCTGGACGCCGCGCGGCTCTACGCCCTCCGCTCGCCTTCCTCCGTATCAGAGGGAGGTGGGGGCGGACCCTGGGTCTACCGCCACGTGGCCGGCTACCAGCGCCGCATGGCGGAGGAGTACGGTGGCACCCCCGGCGGGGAGATGCTGGCGGCGGTGGAGGCCGGCAAGAGCGTCGGAGCGGAGATCGAGCTCATCGACGACGAGGCCTCCGCCACCCTGGACCGGCTCTGGAAGCAGATGTCGCTGGGGGAGAAGGTCCGCCTGCTCCTCTCCTTCCTGCGGGACCGCAGGGCCAGCCCCAAGGACCTGGAGAGCCAGCTGGAGTCCTACCAGGGCGATGAGGAGAGGTACCTCGAGAGCATGCGGGAGAAGTTCCCAACTCTGGTGGACGTTCTCATAGACTCCCGGGACGAGGCCATGGCCAAGCGCATAAGGGACGCCTCCTCCCGCTACGAGAAGGTGGTGGCGGTGGTCGGCGACGGCCACGTGGAGGGCATCTCGCAGCGGCTCTCCGACCTGAGCCCGAAAGTCATAAGGCTGAGGGTGCTAATGGATGAGGAGCGCATGGGCGAGCTCCGCGCCGAGCTCTCCTCCCCAGAGGCCATGCCGGAGGGATGAGATGAGGGTTGAACTCCTTTCACGCACCCAGGACGCCGACGCCATCTGCGGCGCTGCCGGTCAGTCCTGCTATTCTGAGAAGTCCGCTCACGCCTTGATGGAGGGCGGCAAGGGCCCTGCCCCAGCCTTGGAGAGGATCGTGGGCATGGGCCACCACTCGGTCATCGAGCACGCGGTCTTCAGCTTCTCGGTCGAGGGAGTGTCCCGTGCCCTGACTCACCAGCTGGTGCGTCACCGCATCGCCTCCTTCTCGCAGCAGAGCCAGCGCTACGTCTCCATGGACAAGGCCTCCTTCGTCACTCCTCCCAGCATCGAGGGGGATGACAAGGCCCTCGCCGACTACGGGGAGGTCATGGAGGACATCTGGGATGCCTACCGGAGGCTGGCGGAGCTGGTGCCCAAGGAGGACGCCCGCTATGTTCTCCCCAACGCTTGCCACACCAACATCGTCATCACCATGAACGCCCGCGAGCTGCGCCACTTCTTCTCCCTGCGCTGCTGCAACCGGGCGCAGTGGGAGATCAGGGAGCTGGCGTTGCGCATGATGGACATCTGTCAGGAGGAGTGCCCCATAATATTCCAGGATGCCGGGCCTCCCTGCGTCCGCGGACCCTGCCCCGAAGGCGCTCTGACCTGCGGGGAGCCCTGGGAGCGAGCATCCAAGGCCAGCAGAAAGTAAGCTCCACCCTTCCGTGCACATACTGATGAGTCACCAGAAATTCTGGTTCAATCTGACAGCATCAAGCTCGTCGGTTTGCAAGCAATCGCCGCCATAGGGATGTGCTGATCGTCAAGTCGTCAACAGTCAATGCTGAAAAGTAATCGAAGGCGCTATAAGCAACACGAGAGCATTGTCTCAACGAGGGGGAGATAAGCAGTGACTCATTCCATCATCGTACGGGAGATTCTCTCCAACAATCTGGCAGTTCGTGATAATGCAGCATATCTGTTTCAAATTGTTGAGGACTCCCCTCAAGATGACATATTCATCGATTTCGAAGGCGTCGACACGATGACAAGAGCCTTTGCACATGAGTATCTCGGCCTCAAATCCAAATCCAGCAAGTCAATACAGGAGCTAAATATCTCGACCGAGCTGGAAAGAATGCTCAACAGTGCATCACACGAATCGCCCAAGGGAAAACGCTTCCCTGGTCTGAAGACTGCTGAGATCATTAGAATTTGAGATAATATCCTCGTCCAAAACCTAGCGAGTGTTAGACATGTCTGCTCAAGAGAAGGTATTCTTCACCATCGGATACGAGGGACTCGATCCCGACTCGTTCATGGCAAGGCTCCGCCGCCACGGCGTGGAGCAACTCATCGACATCCGGGAGCGTGCCAGCAGCCGCAAGAAGGGATTCTCCAAGACGCCTCTGTCCAAACGCCTCGCGGAGGAGGGGATGGGCTACATCCACATACGCGGGGCCGGTGCCCCTCCGGAGATCAGGAACCCCCGGAAGGAGACCGGGGACCTCCGCACATTCCTGGACTCCTACTCCAAGCACCTCGACGACAATCCTGATGCCGTGGAGGCGGTGCACGAGGCCGCCATGGTCAAGCCGTCCGTGCTGATGTGCTTCGAGGCCGACTACCGCCAATGCCACCGCAGCATGCTCTCCACACGTCTGGCCAGCCTCGGCATGAGGGCGGAGCACATCTGAGGCCGGAAAGAAAGCTTATATAGGGAATTATCCTAACCCGCATTTGTCGGTGACACAATGGGAAACATTAGGCCTACATACATCAAGAGGGTGGCCGTCGAGCTGATTGAGAAATATCCTGAGGCTTTCAGTGACGACTTCGAGGCCAACAAGGCCGCGGTCTCCGCTCTCGCGGACCCCACCACGGTCAAAATGCGCAACCGCATCGCTGGTTACGCCACCCGCTACCGCCGCCAGGTCGAATTCTAAGGACGACTCCCTGGTTCCGGCGGAAGCCGCCCATCATTCCTAATGGAATTTAGGGCGGACTTTTCCACAACTCGTTATTCTTCAACTGATAGCTCATGTCAGCTTGCGCTAATCATCGATTCCACATTAGAATCATCATTCTCCCGTTCTGCCACAGGGCGCCCCGCCCCGCCGAAACGGGGCGGGCTGAACAACTCTTAAATAATGAATGCTTGATGGCGAAGCAATCCATGCCCGAGTGGGGTAGCTAGGATATCCTGGGAGATTGCGGATCTCTTGACCCGGATTCGAATTCCGGCTCGGGCACCACTCCCCTTCATTCTCCCAACTGGATGGTCTTGAGAGATCGTATCTCCACGCCGCCGGGAGGGAGTATCCTTGCGACCTCCTCTTCCGGCACCTCGAAGGCGCGGGCGATGTCCGCAGTGTTCCGGCAGCCCTTCTTGGCGACTCCCGGCCCTATGACGATGTATTTCCGAGAGAGTTGCTCCATGGTCCTCACCGGGGCGCACATCACCTTCCTGGCGCCCTCGTGCTCCACCTCGCCCACCGCCAGCTCCAGCTTCAGGTGGTGATGGTAGTTCCTCTTGCCGCGGATGATGAACGCCCCACGGGGGACGAACTCCCCCGCCTCGGCGCTCTTGGACACCTGGTCGGCGAAGACCCAGTAGGCGCTGCCCTCCACGAAGCGGGAGGACCAGGCCTTCGATTGCGACACCGAGAATATGGCCGCCTCGCGAACCTCTTCCTCGCTGGCATGGGGCCCGTCCTTCATGATGACCGACGGAGCGCCGTGCAAATCGGCATGGAGGTAGTAGTCCCCCTCCTTCAGGTGCCTCTTCACCACCTGGTCGTTGCTGCGGGCGTCCCGGCCGGATATGACCAGGCGGCCCCCGGTGCCGACGTACCACTTGTAGCGCTCGAACCAGAACTGCTTGGTGGGCTGCGCCTTCGCCCGGCGGGCCTGGATCTTCTCCAAGCCCTTCTGGCGGCGGTCGTACTGCGCCCTGGTGCCCTTGAGGGCCTCCTCCGCCCTCAGGGCCCTCTCGCCTAAGTCCTTCCCCTTCTGATAGAGGGCGGAGGCGTTGGCGTCCAGGCTGAGGCGGTAGTCGAGGCTGAGCAGGCTCCCGCCCAGCTCCGCACGGATGATGTGCTTGGCGGGGTCGATGTCCTTCACGAAGGGTATGCGCATGGCTCCCTCCCGAAGCTTGTCCCAGCCCAGCTTGCTGGACTGCTCCGCCAGCACCTTCAGGAGCTCGTCCGCCTTGGCGTAGTCAGTGTAAAGAGCATCCGCGCGGAGACGGAGGTCCTCCGCCTCCTGCTTGAACTCGTCGATGCTCTGCTGCTGCATGTCCATCCGCCTCTGCAGGCGGAGCAGCTCCGGATCCTCGTAGGACTCCTCCTCGTCCTCCTTGACCATGGCGTGGAAGGCCTCCAGGGCGGCGGAGAGGCTGGGATGAGCCTCCGCCTCCAGATCATCGCTGCCACCGAGGCGAACGGGAGTGACGTCCTCCGGCTCCCCATCCCTGGTGAGAAGAAGCGCGCCATCGCGGGAGGCGAAGTCCGCCCGCAAGGAGTCCAAGGCCTTCCAGACGGCCTCCACCTCTTCCGCGCTCAGCTCCGCCGCGGCGTTGTTCTTGGGAACGCCGGAGCGAAGGCAGACCTCCTCCGCATACTGCCCGCCGAGGTTCACTCCCGTGGCGAGGGTCCGCACCAGGTCGGTCTTGGACTCCTCCAATAAGGCGACAAACCCGTCCTTGTCAGCGGCCAAGGGGTCGAAGCGGGGCTCGGGCATGATGTAGTCCTCCCCGGGCCGTATCGTCCTCTGCCGCCAGGCCTTGCGCACCAGGCAGTCCACGATCTTCCCGTCCCGGACCAGGATGAGGTTCCCGCCTCCGAACAGCTCGAAGAAGAGATGATAGGCGCCGTCCGCGCGCAGGAGCTCCATGCAGACCACCCGGTCGAAGCCCTGCTGCCGCACCCGCCCGATCCGGGCGTTGGAGATGTGCTTGCGGAGATGAGTGGCGAAGTTGGTCGGCATCTGAGGGGTCTGCGGCCGCTTCTCCGGCAGGAAGAGCCAGGTGCGGCCTTTGAAGTGAAGCTCCCTCTTGCCGTCCCCCTGCACGTTGAGGCGCATGAGGAACTCCCCCTTGCCCCAGTGGAAGATCTTGTCCACGAAGGCGCCCTCCAGGGCGGAGAGCTCTTCCACCACTGCGCGCACGTCAAATGCGCTCATCTCCTTCTTCATCGCCCCTGTTAGCGGGGTGAGAATCATAAAGCTATGCTCAATGGTTCAGAAACTTTTATCAACAGGTGTTTGATTAGCCCATGCAAGCCGCTGTGGCTAAGTGGTACAGCGACGCCTTGGTAAGGCGTAGGTCGTGGGTTCAATTCCCATCAGCGGCTCCACTCTTCTTCTCCACTTCTCATCGCCTCCGAGCGCAAGCGCCCGTCCTACATGCGGTAGTAGACGAAGCCGGACCAGATCTTGGGATAGAAGAAGGTGCTCTTCTTGGGCATCCGCTTGCCGGCCAGGGATATCTCCCAGACGCTGTCCAGCGACGGGGGGTTGAAGACTATCGCCAGGTCGTAGCTGCCCTCGCCCATCTTGCGCAGGGCCGAGGGGAGCTCGGCGTCGAAGTAGACCTTCGCCCGTCCCTCGTCATATCCCAGAAGGCCGCGGAGGATCTGCTCCTGGGCGATGTAGGTGTCCAGCTCCTCCAGCGGGTCGCCGCTCCCCTCCTGCCGCAGCAGAAGGGTGCGACCGGAGCGCAGCAGGATGCCGAGGTCGTAGCCAGGCAGCTTCTTCTCCACCTCATCGCGCTCGCAGAAGTCCACCTCGAAGATCTCCTCCAGGGAGCTGATGATGGAGCTCTCGTGGTATCCGTCCACCTTCACCATGCGGTGGGTGGGCCAGATGACCAGGCCCGGGTCGTCAGCGGCCACCAGGGTGGCCAGGACGTAGCCCTTCTTCTCGGAGTTGAGGTTCTCCAGGGAGTAGGCCAGAGCGGTCTCGTAGCGGTGGTGGCCGTCGGCGATGAGGACCTTCTGGTCCTCCAGGGAGGAGCGTATCTCCTCCACCAGGCCGGGATCGCTCACTTTCAGGTAACGGTGAATGACACCCTCCTCGTCGCGGTGCTCGTAGAGCGGCTCCGCGGCGGCCTGCAGGCGCGTGGGAAGGTCACCCTCCAGGCCGGGGTAGATGCCGAATATGGACTCGTTGTGCAACGAGGTGTCCCGTAGCAGGCGCAGGCGATCCTCCTTGACCTTGGAGAAGGTCTCCTCGTGCGGGATGACGTTGCCATCCTCATAAGGCTCGGTCTTCATGACGCCCACGAGGCCGCTCCGCACCAGGGGGCCGTCCGGGCCCGGGAACTCCTGCTGGTAGAGATAGTAGCAAGGCTCCTTGTCCGCCGCCAGGAACCCATCGTCCCGCCAGCGGCGCCACTCGGCCGCAGCGGCCTCATAGCGCCCGTCCTGGGGGTTGAGGGTGATGCGGGTCACGTTGCAGGGGTTGGACTGCAACTCCTGCAGGCGCCCCTCGTCGATCACGTCGTAGGGGGGCGAGATGCGGCTGACAATGGACTCCCCGTCCTGGAGGACGGGCCGGTATCCGGAGAACGGAAGGAAGTTAACCATGCTGACACTCCGATAGATGCGAAGAACGATGCGCTCCCCCATAAATAGGTTTTCGGCGGACCTGGGTGGCAAGCCTATTATGAGCAGAGCCGATATCAGGGGGATGAGGGTCCTGTCCATAGTGGGGGCGCGCCCGCAGTTCGTCAAGCTCGCCCCCCTGCATCACGAGATCTCCCGCGGCCATCAGCACCTGATACTGCACACCGGGCAGCACTACGACCAGCAGATGAACGACTCCTTCTTCTCGCTCCTGGAGATCCCGGACCCGGACTTCAACCTCGGAGTGGGCTCCGGCTCCCACGGGCAGCAGACCGGCCGCATGATGATGGAGATGGAGGCCATAGTGCAGGAGGTCGACCCGGACATCGTGATGCTCTACGGCGACACCAACTCCACCGTCGCCGGGGCGCTGGTGGCGGCCAAGCTCTGCCTCCCCATCGCCCACGTGGAGGCTGGCCCGCGCCTCCATGAGCGCTGCAACCCGGAGGAGATCAACCGCAAGATGACCGACCATCTCTCCTCCCTGCTCTTCTGCTCCTCCGACGTCAGCCGCGTCAACCTCGCCAAGGAGGGCATAGTGGACGGCGTGCACGTCACCGGCGACCTCATGGTGCAGATCCTGCACGAGGTGGAGGGACGCCTGGACATGGAGCCACTGGAGCGATTCTCCCTCACGGAGGGGGAGTACATACTCTGCACCCTGCATCGGGCGGAGAACGTGGACGATCCCGACAGGCTGCGGGAGATACTCTCCGCCCTGGCGGAGCTTCCCCGCAAGACTCTGCTGCCGATGCACCCCCGCACCCGCAAGGCGGTGGAGGAGTTCGGCCTCGGCTCGATCATAGACAGCGCTGAGAGCCTGCATGTCTGCGAGCCCTTGGACTACCTCTCCTTCCTGAGCCTCAACCGCCACGCCTCCCTGGTCATCACCGACTCGGGAGGGCTGCAGAAGGAGGCCTACGTCTTCAACACGCCCTGCATCACCATCTTCCCACGCACCGCGTGGGTGGAGACGGTGGACGAGGGCTGGAACCGCTTGGTCCCCGCAGACAAGGAGGCCATACTTGACGCCGTTAGAAAAACGGAGATCCCAAAGGAGTATCTGGCATCCTACGGCGGTGACGGCGTGGCTGCCAGGATGGTGGAGCTCTGCGAGGAGCTTCTGGCGAAGAAGTGAAATAATGGCCTGGAGCTTGACGAGTTGACTCAGAAAGGGGGAGCAAACAAGATGCAAGATGTTCCTGATTCCGCGCCGGACTGCCGTCGCGAGCCGAGGGAGGGCGCCTCCCTGCGGGAGAGGATAGTCGACAACCGCCTGGTCAACGCCGTCGACTGTGCCTTGAAGACTCCGGAGACCATGCCGGCCATGCGCCGCTACTTCGTGAATACAGTTTTCGACTCCTCATTCGTCATTCTCGGTGTGATAATCGGTATCGCTCTCTCCTCCGAGCCCTCCAGCCGTCTGGTGGTTGCCACCATCATCACCAGCACCGTGGCCCTCATGATATCCACCGGCATCAGTGTCTACGAGGCGGAGAGGCTGGAGCAGAGCATACGCATACGGCAGATTGAGAAGGTCATGCTTTGTAACATGGAGGAGACTTCCATCAGGAAGGATGCCTCGCTAGCCACTTATCTGATAGCTGGCACTAATTCCCTGGCACCATTGATGGCCGCCACTCTGACCATCATCCCCTTCGTGACTCTGCCGGACGCCCAGGTGGTCACCGCCGCCTGGATCTCCATCTCGCTGATCATCCTGATGCTCTTCGTGGTGGGGATGACCATGGGCCGGATGGCCAAGAAGAGCGCCGGCTTCTACGGGCTCCGCATGGCGGGAGCGGGACTGATAGCCTTCGCTGCCTGCTATTTGGTGGAGTCTCTGATCTAGACGAGCTCAGCAGATGCGAGGCACCGGGTCACCGATCGGGGGCTCCAGGATTCTCCTGCCGCCCATCTCGGTGCGCATGACCACCCGGTCGTACTCATCAGTGGCGTAGCCTATCAGGGCCGCGCCCCGTCCCTCGGGATGGGCGCGGATGGCAGCCAGTATCTCGTCCGCCATCTCCGGCACGCAACCGATGACGACCTTGCCCTCGTTGCCGATGCTCAGAGGGTCGATTCCCAATAGCTCGCAGGCGTTGACCACGGTGGGGTGGCGAGGCACGTCCGCATCGACGATCTCCATCCCCAGGTCGGACTTCTGGCACCACTCGTTCAGGGTGTTGGCCAACCCTCCGCGGGTGGGGTCCTTCATCGCCGTGATACCGCCCACCTTGAGGGCGGACTCGATCATGGCGTTCAGGGGGGCGATGTCGCTGCTGATGTCGCTCTCGAAGCCGTAGCCCTCCCGGAAGGAGAGCAGGGCGACGCCGTGGTCGCCCATGCTGCCGGAGACGATGATGGCATCTCCCGGGGCGAGGTTGTCGTCAGTGGTCCACTCCGAAGTCACCGGGCGGTACTCCCGGGCGACGGCCAGGTTTTGATCCAAGTAAGGGGAGCGTCTCCCCACGGCGGAGGTCACCAGGACCATCTGGTCGACGGCACCGGCCTCCATGACCTTGGTGTCGCCGGTGGCAACCGGCACGCCGCAGGCCCGGCTGGTCTCCCCGACGCTGCGGGCGACCTTCTCGACCAGCTCCATGTCCAGGCCCTCCTCGATGATCATGGCCAGGGAGAGGGCCAGGGGCTGTGCGCCCATGACGGAGATGTCGTTCACGGTGCCAGCGACCGAGAGGGAGCCGATGTCCCCTCCCGGGAAGAAAAGAGGCTTGACGGTGTGTCCGTCGGTGGTGAAGACGATGCCGTCCACCACGGCGGAGTCGTCGAAGGAGCTCAGGGGCACGTCGGACTCCATGGCCGGCAGGTGGGCGATGATGTGCTTCGCAAGGAACTCCTGCATGCTCTCGCCGCCGGCGCCATGGCTCATGATCACCTTCTTCATAGTCGGGTCAATGGAACAGGCGGGAATAAAGGTATCCCATCCACGCTGAGCACTAGGACGGTTGACGCAGTCCGGCATGACATATCTCCACCCTTGCGCTTAGGCAAGAAATCAACCAAGAAGCAGTAGGATTAAGAACAGTGGGCGGTATGGAGGGGAATACGGGCTCGTAGGGTAGCTAGGATTATCCTTTTGGCCTTCGGAGCCAAGGACCGGGGTTCGAATCCCCGCGGGCCCGCTTCTCCCTTCTTCTCTCTTAGAAGCTCTTTGGTGCCGTGCGCAATGGAATCCGTGCTCTCCGCAGGCGACGCAATCCGGCGACGAGCATCAACAGCCCGCCGATGGAGCACAGAAGGGTGCCATCCCCTACTCTAGAGTTATATTCATAATAGTATGGGGGGACAAGCATCCTGATCCACTCGAGGTACTGATATGCCACCAAGCCCATTATCATCATTCCAATAATGGAGAGGGCAATGAGGAGTCCCAATGTGTGCCAGCCATGCTCCAAAAAGCATGTGGCGACTAGAGCGGCGATTGCCAATACGATTATCAGCTGGCCGCATGGCATATAATAGCCCTCGATTCCAGAGAAGTTGACAAGGGCAATCCAGGGACGAAATACTCCGACCATAGCAAGAATGGCCCCCACTCCCATCCAGATCTGAGTGCGGCTGTAGCTCCTCATCTCCTCCGGCCGAGCGGCGAAGCGGTCTCTTTGGACCACTGGTGCAACCTCTCTCTCCAAGGCGGCATCCCTTCTCATCCGAGCCTCAGCCTGGGCGCAGGCGAGGCAGATGCTCACGTCCTCGTCCACCTCCTCGCCGCAGCGCTCACAATAAAACAGGCTCCTCTCCCCAATGGGTATGGCGCTCAGCGACAGCAGCAGTCCTGTGCTCAAACCACTGCTGGAATGCCCCTTTCGCATGGTAAAAACCAGCCTGACCGTCTTTAAAGAGTGATGCACTGGATGTAAGCTACATCATCGGGCAATCCTTATCTATCCCCTCGCTTTCACACGACAGGGGTACCAGTCATGTTGGTCATCAGTGAGAGATTGAACGGATTGTTCCGATCGGTGGGCAAGGCCATCGACGAGCGCGATGCCCAATTCATTCAGGAGCACGCCCTCCAGCAGGTGGAGTGGGGAGCCGAGGCGTTGGACCTCAATGTCGGCCCCGGCCGAGGCTCCGAGGCCCCGGAGGCGATGCGCTGGCTGGTCAGGGCCGTGCAGGAGGTGACCGACCTGCCGCTCTGCATCGACACTCCCGGCAGCAAGACCATGCTCGCCGGGCTGGAGGCCTGCGAGAATCCCGCCATCATCAACTCCAGCACCGCCGAGGCGGAGAAGATGGCGACCCTCTTCCCCATGGCTAGGGACTTTGACGCTGACATCATCTGCCTCACCATGGACGAGCGCGGCGTCCCCAACGACGCCGACAGCCGGGCGGAGATGGCCATGCTCATGCTCACCACCGCCATGGAGTACGAGGTCATGACCGACCGCATACTGCTCGATCCCCTGGTTCTCCCGGTCTCCGCCGCTCAGGACCAGGGATGGAAGGTCATCGAGGCCATCCGCATGTTCCGCATGCTGGACGATCCCGCCCCCCGCACGGTGGTCGGGCTCAGCAACGTCTCCAACGGCGCGCAGGAGCGCAGCCTTCTCAACAAGACCTATCTGGCCATGCTCATGGGAGCCGGCCTCAGCGCCGCCATCCTCGACCCGGAGGACAGGGAGCTCATGGAAGTTGCCAAGACCGGTCAGGTGCTCCTGGACAGAAGGCTCTACTGCCACGACTATCTGCGGGACTGATCAGAGCGGACGGGGAAGCAGGCCCGCCTCCTCCACTATGCGGGGGAGGACGGACTCCCATCCCACCGGCATGATGTGCACGCCCTGGACCCCCTCGGTGCGCTTGAGCAGCTCGATGGTCTCCAGGCAGATCTGCAGACCTTCTTCCTTTGGATCCTCAGCGCTCTCCATGCGCTCGACGACGGCGTCGGGTATGAGCATGCCGGGAACCTTCTCAATCATGTAGCGGGCAGCTCTTGCGGAACGCAGAGGCAGGACCCCGGCGATGATGTGCACCTTCTTGTGAATCCCCTCGTCCCGGACCATGCCCATCCAGGTCTCGAAGCGCTCGAGGTCGAAGATGGCCTGGGTCTGGATGAAGTCCGCACCGGCGGCGACCTTGTTGGCCAGGCGGATGACCTGAAGCTCCATGGGGTCCGCGAAGGGGTTGGCGGCCGCTCCCAGAAAGAGTTTGGGGGCGACGCCGAGGGGAGCACCGGTCCAGACCGTTCCCTCGTCCCTCATGCGACGGAGCATCATGAGCTGCTGGCTGGAGTCCACATCGTAGACGTTCTTGGCGTCCGGGTGGTCGCCGAAGCGCTGGTGGTCCCCGGAGATGCAGAGTATGTTGCGCACGCCGAGGGCGGCGGCACCCAGCATGTCAGACTGCATGGCGAGCCTGTTCCGGTCCCGGCAGGTCATCTGCATGACCGGCTCCAGTCCCTCCTGCAGGCAGAATATGGATCCCGCCATGGAGCTCATGCGCACCATGGCGGCTTGATTGTCAGTGACGTTGAAGGCGTCGGCGTAGCCCTTCAGGGCCTTCGCCTTGGCGATGATGTCGGAGGCGTCGGCAGAGCGCGGGGGACCGATCTCGGAAGTGACGACGAACTCCCCACGTCGCAGCAGGCTCTCTAGGTGTCCGGGGCCGCTCATCCGCGGCTCCTCCTGCTCTTCCGCACTATGGTGCGGGACCCGCCGGACTTGCTCTTGGACCAATCCTTGGGCGGCAAGGGCTCCCGGAGCAGGTCCAGATCCCCTCTGGCCGCCAGGCGCTCATAGACCAGATGCCAGGCGCAGTCGTTGTCGGGGACAACCTCGCACTTCCCGTTCTGGGCACCGCCGCAGGGCCCGTTCTGAAGTCCCTTGGAGCAGCGGGCGAGAGTGCAGATGCCGCCGGTGAGGTGAATGGTGCAGTCCCCGCAGCCGACGCACTTCTCCTTGTAGACGCCGCGCTTCTCTGGGGCGCCCATGTTGGAGGTGTCGATGCCGGGAACGAGGGGAATCTGGGGATAGGTCTCCATGAGGGTTTGGGCGCCGACTCCGCATCCCAGCGATACGACTGCGTCCACACCCTCGACGACCTCGTGGATCTCCTGGTCGAACTTCTTCTCGCACTGGCGAGTGAGGGTGACCTCCTCCACGTCCCAGCCCCATCCCTCCTGCTCGGAGCGCTCTCTGAGGGAGTCCGCCAGCTGGCTGACCTCATCCTCGCCGCCGGCGAGGCAGACCGCCACGCAGGAGTTGCAGCCCGCCACCAATATGCGGCTGCCGCCTCTCTCCCGCAGCATGTCGACGATCTCCGACAACGGCTTCTGCTCCCCGATAATCATTCACTCGCGCTCCCAGCCACGCGTGCGGTGGCCTAGTCGCTCTTCATGTTCCGCATTGATATAATCGTTTCTTAGCGCCTTTTCTGAAGGTAAAAGGTTAATCAGGTCGACCGCCCTGTCCCCAATCATGAGGGCACTGGCATTCACCGTGGACTTGGACCCGGATGTGAACGAGCCCTGCCGAGGGGCGGTCTCCGCCCGCTCTTGCGACCGTGGCCGAGGGGACTCACCCCGCTTCGAATCCAGCCGCAGAGGGTTGCTGGCCATCTGCGGATTGCTGGAGGAGATGGGGGTCCAGGCCACCTTCTTTGTGGAATCTCGCAGCCTGCGGGAGATGGGCGAGGACGCCTCCTGCCTCGAGAGGCACGAGATCGCCTCCCATGGCGTGGAGCATGAGGACCTCACCGGCGAGAGCAGCGGCATTGTCCTTGACGATGCGCAGCTTCGGGACGTCATCTCCCGCGGTCGGGAGGAGCTGGAGCTGATAACGCTCCGCAAGCCGCTGGGATTCCGAGCTCCCTATCAGAATGTCAACGAGAGGGTGCTGGAGGCCGTGCACGACTGCGGCTTCCGCTATGCCTCCTCCCTGGACCTGAGCATGAAGGATGGTGCCATCCATCCCTTCCGTCTTCCAAATGGGCTCATGGAGATGCCAGTCTCGGAGTCGGTGGACGAGAATGGCAAGAAGATCTCCGGATACCTCTGGCCGATGCACGAGGGCCGTCGTAGCGTGGAGGACTACACTCGCATGTTGGACTCCTTCCGGGAGGGATTGCTGGTGATGGCCACTCACAGCTGGCATCTGGCCGAGAGCTACCGCGGCGGCAAGATGGACGACGCTGCCATACAGGTGGAGCTGGGCAGAGTCCGAAAGATTCTGGAGCACGCCCTGAACCTGGGCATAGAGTTCCGCACCTTGGAGTCAGTGATCAGCGAAGGCCGCTGATCCCTCCCTCGTCGTCGATGTCCATGCGTAGCGCCGATGGCGAGGATGGCAATCCCGGCATGAGGTTCATCTGCCCGCATATGGGCACCACGAAGCCGGCGCCGGTGGAGGCGTAGACCTCCCGCACCGTGAGCTTCCAGCCACGGGGAGCGCCCTTCTTGGACGGATCGTCAGTGATTGAGGACTGCGTCTTGGCCATGCATATCGGAAGCTTCCCATGGCCGGCCTCCTCGATGGCCTCCAGATCCCTCTCCGCCTGGCGCAGGAAGACCACCTGGCCCGCGCCGTAGATCTTCTCAGCGATGGTCTCCACCTTCTCCTTGATGCTCATCTCGTCAGGGTATAGGAATCGGAAGTCCCTCCCGTCCTCAATGGATTCCAGAACGGTCTCCGCCAGCTCTCTAGCACCCTCTCCGCCCCGTGCGTGAGCGTCGGAGATGGCCATACGCACTCCCAGCTCGCCACAATGGCGGCGGAGAGTCTCAATCTCCCTCTCATCGTCGCCGGGGAATAGGTTCAGGCAGACCACGACCGGCAGGCCGAAGGACTGTATACTGGCCACGTGGTGGTCCAAGTTGGAGAATCCCTCCTCCAAGGCGGCCATGTCCGGCGCCCCGCAGTCCTCCAGCGAGGCGCCACCATGCATCTTCAGCGCCCGCAGGGTGGCCACCAGCACCACCGCATCCGGCACCAGGCCGGACTGGCGACCGACGATGTTGAAGAACTTCTCCGCTCCCAGGTCGGCGGCGAATCCAGCCTCAGTGACCACATAGTCCGCCATGCGCAGGGCGGCGCGTGCGGCGATGACGCTGCTGGTGCCGTGTGCGATGTTGGCGAAGGGGAAGCCGTGCACCAGCACTGGCTGGCCCTCCAGGGTCTGCACCAGGTTCGGGCTCAAGGCATCCTTGAGCAGCACCATGAGCGCCCCCACGCCGCCGAGGTCCTTCGCCGTCACCGGCCTTCCGCCGTGAGTGTAGGCGAGAGTTATGGCCTCCAGTCGGGAGCGCAGGTCATCCCGATCCTCCGCCAACGCTAGGATGGCGCTGATCTCCGAGGCGGAGGTGATGAGGAATCCGCTCTCTCTGGGGACTCCGCCCTGCACCTTTCCACCCATCCCGATGACGATGTGGCGCAGCTCCCGGGCGTTCATGTCCATGGCCTTGCGGAAAAGCACTCTGGTAGGGTCGATGCCGAGACGGTTGCCCTTGGCCAGATGGTTCTCCAGCAGGCTGGAGAGGAGGTTGTGAGCCGCTCCCACGGCATGGATGTCGCCGGTGAAGTGGAGGTTGATGTCCTCCATCGGGTAGACCTGAGCGCGACCGCCGCCGGTGGCCCCGCCCTTGATGCCGAACACAGGGCCCAATGAAGGCTCCCGCAGGGTGCCCATGACCGACTCTCCCATAGCTCCCAAACCCTGCACCAGGCCGATGGTGGTGACAGTCTTCCCCTCTCCGGCCGGAGTGGCGGTGATGGCGGTGCAGAGGATCAACTTCCCCTCCGGCCTCCCCTCCAGCCGCCGCAGGGCGGCGGGGGAGACCTTGGCCATGTGTCTCCCGTAGAGGATGAGCTCTTCCTCATCCAGGCCGAGAGAGTCGGCTAGCGCGGCGATGGGCCTGGCGTCGCAGTCCCTGGAGATGTCGAAGTCGGAGCGGGCGGGCATCACTCCCGAGTTAGGGGAAGGGGCGATTAATAAGTATCCGGGCGTCTGGGGCGTTCTGGAAAGACTTTATAAGCGGAGGCCATAATTCCACCCAGGGTCGTTCGAATGGCTTGCAGGCTGATAGACGGCAAGAAGATTTCAGGCGAGATCCAGGAGGATCTGGCCGAGGGCGTCAAGGTCCTCAAGGAGAGGGGCGTCACCCCTGGTTTGGCAGTCATCCTGGTGGGTGAGGACCCGGCATCGCAGATGTACGTCAGGATGAAGGGCCGGGCCTGCGAGAGGCTCGGCATGCACTCCGAGACCATCATCCTGCCGGATTCCACTTCTGAGGAGGAGCTCCTCGCCCGGGTGCAGGCTCTGAACGAGGATCCGAAGATTCACGGCATACTGGTGCAGCTCCCGGTGCCGGATCACATCAGCGAGGAGGCGGTCATCGAGGCGGTCGACCCTCGCAAGGACGTGGACGCCTTCCACCCCTACAACGTGGGCCGGATGCTCTCCGGCTCCCCGCTCTTCCTGCCCGCCACCCCGGCAGGGATACAGCAGCTGCTTCTGCGCAGCGGCGTGGACACCGCCGGCAAGCGCGTGGTCGTGGTCGGCCGCAGCAACATCGTCGGCAAGCCGGTGGCCGCCCTGCTGATGCAGAAGGGCCCCGGCGGCGACGCCACCGTCACCCTCGCCCACTCCCGCACAAGGGATCTGGGTGCCGTGACCCGGGAGGCGGAGATACTGATAGTCGCGGTCGGCAAGGCCGGCCTGATAACTGGCGACATGATTCGCCCCGGCGCAGTGGTCATCGACGCCGGCACCAACAAGATAGACGACCCGAGCGATGAGAGAGGCTACCGCTGGGTGGGCGACGTGGACTTCGAGGCGGCCAAGGACGTCTGCGAGGCCATCACCCCCGTTCCCGGCGGCGTGGGCCCCATGACCATCGCCATGCTCATGAGCAACACCCTGCGCGCGGCCGAGCTCACCCTGGAGTGAGACTCGACGGCGCCGAGGAGAACATCATCATGATGAGAGAATGTGAGAACCACGGATATTTCCGAGAGGAGGAGTGCCCCCTGTGCGGCGAGCCGGGGAAGTTCCTGATGAACGAGATGGAGCTGGAGAGGCTGGGCCGGACCATGGCCGGCATCCTTCGGCACTTCCCGGAGCGCTTCGACCTGGACATGGACGAGCAGGGATTCGTCAACCTGCGCGACATGGTCAACGCCATCAAGGATCAGAACCGCCGCATGCATTGGCTGCGGCCCCATCACGTGACCGCGCTGGTGGAGACCGACCCCAAGGGCCGCTACCAGATCTACGACGAGAGCCTGCGGGCCACCTACGGGCACTCCATACCGCTCGACCTGAAGCTCCCCACCGACGACATCCCGGAGGAGCTCTTCTATCCCGCCACCCCTGAGGAGGCGGAGATAATACTCGAGACCGGGCTGCTGCCCTCCGACCGGAGGATGGTGCACCTCTCCCTCACCTACGAGGATGCCCACTCCGCCGGCAGCGTGCGGGTGGACGACCCGGTCATACTGGTGGTCGACACCGAGGCCGCGATTGATGCAGGATACGAGATCGGCCGCGCCGGCAAGACGGTCTTCCTGACCCGCCAGGTGCCTCCGGAGTGCCTGAGCATCGCGGAAGGAGACTGATGTTCAAGGACGCCTCCCAGCTCTTGCAGGAGAGTCCCTCCGCCCGCTACGTCTGGCGGGTGGCGGACTTCCGCTGGGAGGGGTTCCAGCCGCGTCTCTTCCTTCGGGACCTGGAGAGCGGGGAGGTCAGCGAGCATCTCTCCGATGATCTGGCCTGGATGATATCCGAGGACCGGCTCTGCCCCGGGCCGCGGGAGGAAGGCCTTCCCCCCTGCCCGGACGAGGCCGACCCCGGCCGCTTCAACCGCTGCCGGGCCTGCGACCGCATGCCGGTGCAGGAGTGCATATTCGAGCCCCGCTGCGCTGGGGACAGCTGCCCCGAGGCCCCCTGCGGCGACCCCCATGTGGTCTACATCTCCTTCTTCGGGGCCGATCCGAAGGTTGGCATGACCCGGGCCGAGCGACTGCAGGCCCGGGGCATAGAGCAGGGCGCTGATGCCATCATGGCGGTCATCTCCTGCAGCAATCGACTGGAGGCCCGCCGGGAGGAGAAGAGGCTATCCGCCGCCATGGGCGTGCGACAGTCGGTGAGCTCCCGGGACTTCGCCAAGCTGTTGGTCAACACTCCCCCCTACAGCGCCATAAGGGAGGTTGCGAGCCAGATGCTCCAGAACAACGACCTGGAGGACCACGGGCTCATCATCCTGGACGGCTACCCCATGCCGAGACTGGAGAGGGTTCCCACCCCCATGCCGCTGCCGGGCTGGCACCGCGGCAAGATACTGGGCTGGAAAGGCCGCCACATGGCCTACCGGGACCGCTTGGGCAATCCCAAGATAATCGATGCCCGCGGCCTGCCGGGGCGACGTCTGGGCAAGGGCCCGCAGCGCACCGGTCAGACAACTTTGTTCTAAGTGAAAGCTTGAAAACGATTTAAATGGCGAAAGCTATCCCCCCTCCCGAGGTTTGGTGTCCATATGACGGAGATTTTGCGACCGGACCAGGTGAGGGAACGCTACGGAAACATGTTCTGTAAAGGCTTCTTCACCATCGTCGATGAGGAGAACGGCATCGCTCAGGTGGTGGAGAAGTGCATCGCCCGCGGCCCGCCGGAGG
>CAYXFQ010000009.1:0-17861 GCA_964464345.1 uncultured Methanomassiliicoccales archaeon
GTCACTCCCGCGGCATGACCACCTTCCTGGTCACCAACGGGACCTATCCAAAGGAACTGGCATCGCTGGACGTCCTGCCGAAGCAGCTCTACGTCACCGTCGCCGCTCCCAACGAGGAGATTCACAATCAGCTCTGCCGCCCCAAGGTCCCCGGACTCTGGGACCAGCTCATGGAGACTCTGGACCTGATGCCCTCGCTGGACACCCGCAAGGTCATCCGCCATACCCTGGTGAAGGAGTACAACCTGGGCTGGGAGAAGGAGTATGCCGAGCTGATCCGCCGCTCCGGGGTGGAGATGGTGGAGCCCAAGGGATACGTCTTCGTCGGCGGCTCCCGCCAGAGGCTGAGCCTGGCCAACATGCCCTCCCATGAGGAGGTGCTGGACTTCTCCCGCCGCCTGGGCGAGCTGGTCGACATGGAGGTCGTCAAGCAGAAGCCGGACAGCAGAGTGGTCCTGCTGGCCAAGGAGGGGGTTGAGACCTCCTTCGCCAACCTCAGCGCAGTCTGATGGTCTCCAGATTCTGCGGCGCCCGGGTCTCGATCTTGAATCTCTTGTAGAGGGACGAGGCCAGGTCGGTGCACTTCCTATCCTCGCCGTGACCGATTATGATGCGGTCCGGCTTGGGGTCCAGCGACTGGATGTAGTTCATTATCTGCCTGCGGTCGGAGTGACCGGAGAACCCGTCGATGGTCTCGCTGTTGATGCGCACGTTGAGGTGGATGGGCTTGCCCTTCTCGGACATGGTGATCTCCTTCCGACCGCGCTGGATCTGGCGCCCGAAGCTTCCCTCGGCCTGATAGCCGACGAAGATCAGCCAGTTGTCGGGGTTGTCGGCCCAGGCCTTGAAGTACTCCAGGATGGGGCCTCCGTTCATCATTCCCGCCGTGGCGAGGACGATGCAGGGGTCGGGGGAGTGGCAGATCTCCTCCCGCATCTCCTGAGAGTCGACACGCTGGAAGACCTCATTCAGGAAGGGGTTGATGCCCTGCTGGAAGATCTGGGTCCGCAGCTGGCTGTTGAGGTACTCCGGATAGGCGGTGTGGATGGCCGTGGCCTCCCATATCATTCCGTCCAGGTAGACCGGGACCTTGTCCAGCTTGCCGATCCTCATCATCTCCTCGATGACCAGCATGACCTCCTGGGAACGACCGACCGCGAAGACCGGTATGATGACCTTGCCACCCTTGGACATGGCCCGTATGAGGACCTCACGCAACTGCTTGGAAGCCTCCGCCCTGCTGGGCTGGAAGTCGTTCTTCCCGCCGTAGGTGGACTCTATGACCAGAGTCTCCAGGCGGGGGAAGCGGTTGTTGGTGGGGTTGAAGAGCCAGGTCTTCTCGTACTTCATGTCGCCGGTGAAGGCGATGTTGTGCAGACCGTCGCCAATGTGGAAGTGGGACACGGCGGAGCCGAGGATGTGCCCGGCGTTCTGGAAGGTCAGCCTGATGTCGGGGGCGATGTCGGTGGTCTCGCCGTACTTCAGGGGAATGGTGTGAAGAACCGCGTCCCGGATGTGGGCGGACTCGAAAGGAGCCTTGCGGCCCTCGCCGTGGGAGACCTTGATGGAGTCCAAGAGCATGATGGACATCAGGTCCCGGGTGGGAGCGGTGCAGTAGATGGGCCCCTCGTAGCCGTACTTGTAGAGCACGGGCAACAGACCGCAGTGGTCCAGGTGAGCGTGGGTGATCACAACAGCGTCGATGGCGTCCAGGGGCTGCATCTCAGGGACGCTGAAGTAGGGAGTGGAGTCCCCGTTGGCGGGGTCAAGGCCCACGTCGATGAGAATGCGGCTCTCGCGAGTCTGGAGCAGGCTGGCGCTGCGGCCGACCTGGCGGAAGCCTCCCAGAGCGGTGAGGCGTATCCAGTTCTCGCCCTCCAGCGTGGGGCGGGCGATCTTGCGGCCCACCTTGCGGAGGAACTCTTTCCTCTGGTCGCTGTTCTGGCGGAGGTAGTTGCGGACGTCGGATACCGCCTTGGACGGTATGGGGGGAGCCCGCACGACCTTGGGCGCCCAGCCGACCTCCTTCTTGATCTCGTTTAGCAGGGAGCCGTGCTTGCCGATGACCATGCCGGGGGCGATGGCCTCGATGGTGACCTCCCCGGTGTCGTCCTCGAAGAATATGTCGACGATCTCCGCCTCCTCAGGGACCATCTCTCTGATCTTGGCCTCCACCTCGTCCGGATTAGCCAGCATGGAGGGGTCGGGGCGGACGGCGATGCGCCGGCGCAGCCCCTGGGCCAGCTTCTTGACGATGAGGTTGTTGCCGGCGAACTTCTCAAGTTCCTTGGTGTAGACGACCACTTCCGGCCCCTCGAACTCGATGGAGCTTATGTTAACGTCAGCGGGGACGATGCGACGCACCTGCTCCCGCAAGCTCTCGAATAGCCTGTCTGTATTCATATTTTGACCCACTTGAATGAGAAAGGGATAAAGGGGTTTAGGATCAGTTGGGATACTTGAATCCCAACTCCTCGGTCCGGGACTTCAGCTCCTCCTCGGGGATCTCCTTGAACCCCTCGGGGGTGATGGTGACCACCATCATGCCGTTGCCACTGGCCGAGTCCCGGCGCATGGAGGCGTTGAGCCCGGCGATGGCCAGGTCGACGCCCTCATCGAGGGTGAGATCGTCGCGGAAGCCGTTCTCCAGCACTCCCAGGGAGAATATGGAGCCCGAGCCGACCGAGACATACTTGTCCTCGATACTTCCACCGGCCCCGTCAATGCTGTAGACGTGGCCGCCGGCGCTGTCCCAACCGCCCACGATCAGGCCCACGTAGAACCCGCTGCGGACGATGTTGGCCACCAGAGTGGAGGCGGCCCTGACGCTCATGGGGGAGCCTTTCTTGAGGCGGTAGAGCTGCACTTCCGCCTTAACGTAGCGAGTGAGCAGCTGGGCGTGTCCCACCACGCCTGCGATGGTCATTCCCAGATTGTCGTCGATTTTGAAGACCTTCTGGACTTCTTTGTGGGCGATAATGTTGCCCATGGTGGCCCGGCGCTCGGAAGCCAGGACCACACCCTCGTCCGTGACGATACCTATCGTCGTGGTACCTGTTTTCAATGATTGATCGTTCATTAGTCACACCTGCCAAAAAGCAAACGGTGAAAAGCGAGTCTTATAAACTCGATAGCAAGGATATTTGAGGGACTATATAAAGGTTTTCGATTCAACCTCTATCGACCCCCAATCTGGCTCACCGCGATGGCCAGATCGATTGGAGCTATCGATGTTCACCGCCCCCAGCATGAAATGCGCGGGCGACCCGCTTCTCCCGAATCCTTAGATGAGGAGTCGTTTTCTCACAGGAAGAAGGCTCAACATCATGAGCGTCTCCCCGCTTGCCTCCCACTGATAACGTGAGCCAGATATAACATTGTTCGCTGTGGTCCAGTGCCTTCCGCTACTGACCTAGCAACCCGCGGTCGGGGACGATGGCAACCATTATTAGCTCGCCACCCTCTTTCTAAATTGAGGCAGGTAGTGGATAAGTCCTTTCCTGTATTACGCACTGGAGATGGCTGTGCTCCATATCTTGAAACCGGGAAGGCCCTGCGTCAGGACTTTGTGCCTGCCTGCCTCATCCTTCTGACACCGACTCCTCCCAGCTTCGCTCCATTAGCTTCATCAGGAAGAGCATCACCGCCATCCCGGTAAGGGCGCCGGTGATCAATCGGAGAGCGTTGGATGACTCGTGCAGACCCATGGCCTGCAACCCTCCGTCTAGGGCGGTGGGCAGCAGCAGGACGATGATGGCCCACCAGGGAAGAGGAGTCTGACCCCGCAGCAGAAAGAGCGCGAAACCTAGGAATCCCAGCAAGATTCCTGTGTCACGCGCGCAGAAGGCGAGCTGATTCCCGTTCAGCAGCAGCGAGCGGTCCTCCTTCTGATGGCAGAGGACATCACCGAGGCGGTAGATGGTGCCACTGAGAGGGTCCATCTCATCCCAGAGCGCCCGGTTGTCAAGCACCCCCACATCTCCATCCAGGCCTTGAACGGAGCCGGCCGGCTGCAGCAAGACGGCGAGAAGCAGTAGCAGCAGGGCCAGGGCCGCGACCGCGGCGGCGATGGCGGCGACGCGCTTGCGGAGCACGTCCACGGCCATGGAAGTGGTCCCAGATATCCCTTCCGCGATGGAAAGCATATTTAGCGGGGACGGGAATCCAGTCTCATGGAAGAACTGCCTCTTGAGCTGCTCATCCTGAAATCATTCCACGGACACCTGGGGCCCTATGTGATTCTGGGATACATGATGGGCAAGATCGCCCGCGAGAAGTTCCCGGACAAGATCTACGCCAACGTCTACACCGGCACCAAGCCGCCCCTCTCCTGTCTGGTTGATGGCATACAGATGTCATCCTGCTGCACCCTAGGAAAGGGGAACATCACCCTTCACACCGGCGGCTTCCCCATGGCCACCTTCAACGACGACGAGGGAAGCAAGCTCATGATCGAGCTCAAGGCCGACATCCGGGAGAAGGTGGACAGCGAGATGTCGCTCGGCAATGAGGAGCAGCGCGCCCTGGAACTCTACGCGATGAGTTCCAAGAAGCTCTTCAACAGCGAGTACACCCCTGTCAACCGCTCATTCCGGAGGCTAATAGGAAAACAATGATCGCTGGGGGCAGCAGTGCGGTGAACCTCCGCATGGCCTCCGCGACGCCACCGCCTCCCATGAGGTAGGTGGTCATGAAGGCGCTTATCAGACTGAGCTCGGCCAGATAGAGTCCGAGGGTCAATCCCAGGGAGCCGTCTCCCGCCCCCATGGGCAGGAGGGGGAGCATCATCGCCGAGCTTATGCCCAGTATCAGGGGGGCGAAGATGGCGGCGGTGCCGTTCATCATGTCCATCATCCCCCGCAGCTGATTCTTTATGTTCTTGCGCACCGAGGCCTGGCCCTGGAGCATCCTGCCCATGTCCACGCAGAGCCTCCCCGCGGCGTGCGGGTCGCGCTCGGCGGAGCGGGAGACCGTGACGTAGGTGGATGCCAGCGAGGGCGAGATGGGCGCTATGGCCCGCCTCAGGACGGTCTGCTCGTCATCCCTGCCGAGCATCAGGGTGGAGGAGACCTCCGCCCAGACGCCGTTCTCCTCCGGCAGGGAGGAGCCCATGGCGGATACCAGGGTGCCGCCGCTGAGCAGGCGGTTGCCGATCTCCAGAAGAGAGTCCTGCAGGCGCTCCCCGGCCTTCTCGCGCTCCACCTCGGCGGCCTTCCCCCTGCGGAGGAAGAGGTGCGCCAGGGCGGTGGGGAGGGCCAGCGAGACCAGGAGGTTCTGATGCAGGGGGACTCCCAGCACGTGGAGCAGGACTGTGACGGGAGGGAGGGCGAGCATCCAGACGTAGCGCGCCAGCCCGCCCATGCCCGCCGGCT
Organism: uncultured Methanomassiliicoccales archaeon; assembly: GCA_964464345.1. Taxonomy (GTDB): domain Archaea; phylum Thermoplasmatota; class Thermoplasmata; order Methanomassiliicoccales; family Methanomethylophilaceae; genus CAYXFQ01. Next base: position 5,373 of record CAYXFQ010000009.1, read on the forward strand.
CCCGGAAGGGGTTGGATCGCATCAGATGGAGAAGATAGACCGCGGCGATGGCCGGCACGGCCACCAGTATCAGCACCGGCAGCAGTCTTCCCAGGAAGGCGGGGCCGCCGTAGTCGGAGAAGCTCAGAAGCGGCAGCAGGGACATGGAGATGACCGGAACCATGACCACCAGGCTGAAGATTATCATGGCGGGCATGTTCAGGCCGGAGCAGTAGCTCTCCCCCAGCTCCCTCAGTCCGGCGGTGATGCAGTCGTTGGCATCGTCCACCATGCGCCTCCTCTCGTCCCCGTCCACCTCGCAGGCGGCAATGAGGAGGTTCAATGAGCGGCGCAGGGGGGCGAGCTCCTCCGGCAGCTCCCTGATGACGGTCATGAGCGACTCTCTCAGGTCGGACTCGCGGCGGGTGTCCACGCGCCAGACGGCATCGCGCAGGAGATGGTGCAGGTAGCTGTCGCCATCCTCGCATACATTGCGAACCGCGGCGTCGAGGGAGCCCCACTGGCTGATGGAGACTCCCATGGCCCCGATGACCTCGGGAGCCTGGTTCAATATCCTCTCCGGGCGCTGCTCCCCGCCCTGCGTGCGGACGAGGAGCGTCAGCGCCAGCAGGAAGGGGGCGCAGGCCAGGACCGGGACGAGAAAGAGCCCCCCTGTGCCCAGAAGGAGATGGATGGCGAGGATCCCCGCCAATGCGACGGGGATGCTGAACATCAGGGATTTCGCAGAGCGCGCAAGCTCCTCCGGTGTGGCTCCGAGGCGGGCGGCGAGCCCGGAGGAGTGCTCAGTTGATGGCAATGCCGTTCAACCTCCCGAACCACTGGCGGAATCCGGCCATGACCTCTTCCCTGTCGCCCTTGCCGGCCTCCATGCTCCGCCACATGAACTCGTTGGCGCGGCAGACCCAGTCCGGGCCCAGGAAGCTGCGGCGGTGCTCGTTCTGCATGCGGCTGAGGAACTCCCGCATCTCCGCCCGCAGGGCGATGTTCTCCAGGGCCTCCTCCCTGCTCATGCTGAGAGCGGCGGCCGCTCGGGAGACCAGCGGCGATCCCTCGACGTTGGCGGTCCAGCCGGGGCTGGAGTAGCGAACCATCTCGTAGAAGCTGCCCGGCACCCCATCCGGGGTGGCGAGCTCCATGAGGCGGCGGGACTGCTTGCGGGAGCCCTTGGGTCGGTATAGGCCCATGGTGACCACCGCGTCGGTGGCCATGAATGATTCCGGGGAGACTCCCAGGTCGTGGACCACCCTCTCATAGAGGGACTCAGCGGAGTCGCCGTGTATGGTGCCCATGACCGAGCTTCCCGCCCTGCCGGCGCGCATGCTCTGGTAGAGGGTCTTGGCCTCCTCGCCCCGGACCTCGCCCAGGATGATGGAGGACTCCCCCAGGCGCAGCGAGACCCGCAGGGCCTCCTCCGCCCTCTCGGCGGCGCTCTTGCCCCTCCGGTCGTCGATGAGGAGAGACTGGACCTTGTATCCCATCCCCTGCATGGTACGCACCGGCAACTCGTTGGTGTCCTCGATCGCCAGTATGCGCTGGGAGAGGGGGAACTCGAAGAGCAGTGCGGAGAGCAGGGAGCTCTTGCCGGCCCCGCGGGGCCCGCATATCAGGAAGGTGGACTTGGCATCCACCAGGAAAGAGAGCAGGCCCGCCGTCCAGGGATCCATGCTGCCGTTGTTGACCAGGCGAGTGAGGGTCCAAGGCTGGCGGGAGTGCTTGCGGATGGCCATGGCCAGGCCGATGGGGCTCATCGGTGGGGCCATCACCGTGGCGCGGCAGTCGAAGCCGCTGACGTCAGTCTCCAGCACCGGGCTCACCTCCGAGAAGGGAAGCCGAGACTCACGCTTGAGGCGGGAGACCATGCACTCCATCTCCCTGCTCTCGACGATGAGGTTGCTGCGGCAGCGCACCTGGGAGTTGAAGTAGCTGACCCCGCTGATCGTCACGTGCACGGGGTTCTGGTCGCAGGGAGCGTCCACATAGATATCCTCCAGGCGCGGGTCGCTCATCAGAAGCTCGAAGACCCCCATGCCCAAGGTGTAGCGGCAGACGATGCCGGAGAGCCGCTCCAGACGTTCGTCGATGCTGCGGGCGTCCTCGCCCAGCGAGACTCTGCTCTCCTGGGCGCGGCGTATGAGGAGCGAACGGGCCTGGTGCCTGACCCTCTCCCTCCCTGGCTCAGGCCCGAGCTCGCTGGGGGGAAGGCTCCGTATCTCCTCGATGACGTCGTTGACCAGGCGGGAGCTGCGTCGGTCCAGGCCATACTCGTAGGGAGTGATGAAGTACTCCACCTGGCCATCGGCGCAGTTGATTATCCTGACCTCGGCCCCCTCGATCCTGTAGCTCTCCAGCGTCTCGCCGTCGATGTTGTCGGTGAGCATCCAGCAGTCGGAGTAGACCGGCTTGCTGCGGGAGCAGCGCCTTGCCAGGCGGGATATGCTGCGAGACAGGGCCGGGCCCCCCTCGATCGGAGGCGGGTTGACCTGCCTCATGACCACGCGAGGAGGGTTGGGATCGGTCCTCGACATCCTCATCCCTCCAGAACCCGGAAGGCGATGCGGCTGACGTCGAAGGAGATGTTCTGATGGAGATAGTCCAGCCTGTCCAGGGCGTCCAGGGTGGACTTGACGCAGCGGTGGCAGCGGTCCTCCTCGTGCCTGATGCTCGCCAGAAGCTGCCTTGAGTCGGCAGTGGAGGGATCAGGCATCATCATCCAGATCTTGTTGAAGATTGCGTCGGGGCTTACCTCGCAGTCCCGGCATCCCCTTCCCTTCACAGGGGCGGAGGCCGGGCCCAGGCAGGCGGATGACAGCCGGGAGAGCATGCCCATGGCCTTCAGAGCGTCGCCATGGTACTCCCTGTCGCGACCTCTGCGGAGGATGAGGCGGTCGGCGTCACCCTCGTCTATCATCAGCCGGGAGAGGTTCCTCATGCAGTTGGTATCCTCCAGGGTGGAGTCGTGGATGCATCCCTCGCAATCGACGATGATGCTGCGCCCTCTCCTCTCGCCCTCGCAGCCGGCCTTCTTGACCCGTCCCTTTCCACGCTTGAAAATCCTTAACATTTTGCTCCCATCATTAGCAGCCCGGGCGCGCTCATATACTGCCTTGCTACATTCAGGCTACATTCGACATCGTTATTAGCTGGACGGGCAATCTTCGGCCATGGAGCTCCTTGCCCCAGCAGGCTCATTCTCCACCCTCAGGGCCGCTATCGAGGGCGGCGCCGACGCCGTCTACATGGGAGGCCGGAGCTTCAGCGCCCGGCGCTATGCGGTGAACTTCAGCGACAGGGAGCTCAGGGATGCCATATCTCTCGCTCATGAGAGCGATGTGAGGGCCTACGTTGCGGTCAACACCCTCGTCAAGGACGGGGAGATGGACGGGGCCCTCCGCTTCGTGGAGGGTCTGCAGTCCATGGGCGCCGACGCCATCATCCTTCAGGACCTGGGCCTGCTCAAGGCCATCCGCGACTGGGACATAGAGAAGCACGCCTCCACGCAGATGGGGATACACTCCCGGGACGGCCTGCACTGGGCGAGGGAGGCGGGGATCAGCCGCGTCATCCTCGCCAGGGAGCTGAGCCTCCCGGAGATCTCCCTTCTGGCGAGGGACTCCCCGGTGGAGCTGGAGGTCTTCGTGCACGGGGCGCTCTGCTACAGCGTCTCCGGTCAATGCCTGATGTCCTCCCTCGCAGGGGGCCGCAGCGGCAATCGCGGCGCCTGCGCCCAGCCCTGCCGCAAGCCCTATCGCATGGGCAAGAGGGACGGGTACCTGCTGAGCTGCAAGGACCTGAACTGCCTGGACCTCCTCACAGATTTGAGGGAGGCCGGGGTTCATGCGCTGAAGATCGAGGGCCGCATGCGCGGCGAGGCCTACACCGGTATCGCCAGCTCCGCCTACGCCAAGGCCATCCGCCATCTGCGTGGCGAGGGTGAGCCCCTCGGGGAGGAGGAGAGGCGCGACCTGGAGACCGTCTTCAACCGCGGCATGGGGCAGGGATACCTGCAGCTCTCCGGAGTGATAGTCAATCCGCTCTACGCTGACAACCGCGGCATGCCCCTTGGAATCATGAGAGTTGAGGGAAGGACGCTGTCCGACGACGGCTCCATTCATCCCGGTGACGGCATAGCCTTCTACCAGGGCGGCAGGAAGATGGGCGGGCTCCGCGTCCAGGGAGAGGGTCCCTGGCGTCTGCCCTTCGCCCTCCCGGACGGGGATTACGACGTCTATAGGAACAGCAGCGCCGGCATCTCCGCCTGGACGGTGGACCGTCCCAGCTCCCGTGGGAAGCCGGAGCCGCCGCTGCGCTCGCCTCGCTGGAGGCCGCCGAGCGGCGACGGGAGCTCGGAGCTCTCCTTCTACGTCTCCACGCCGGACGTGCTGGACGCAGTCCTTCCCTATGCCGACCGCATCTACTACGAGTGGGGCTTCACGCTGCCGGAGGCCAAGGAGGCCTGCGAGGCCGCCGGAGTGGAGATCGCCCTCATCCTGCCACGCTTCGACCCCATTGGCGAGGAGCCGGTCCCGGCCATGCCCCTGATGGTGAACTGCCCCGGGCAGCACTGGCGGCATCGCGACTCCCGCCTCTACGTCAGCCATCACCTCAACATGTTCAACTCCCTCTTCCCGCTGGAGTCTCATCAAGTCACCGTCTCGCCTGAGCTCAGCCGCCAGGAGCTTTACTCCCTGCGCCGCGCCTATCCCGGCCGCATGGAGCAGCTGGCCTTCGGTCGCCTGGAGCTTATGCTCACCCGCGACCCGGACCTGGAGGAGGGTCGGCTTCGGGACGAGGCGGGAAGAGTCTTCCCGGTCTATCGGGACCGCCTCGGCATGGCGCGGATACTGAACTCCGCCGACCTCCTGCTCCTGGAGGAGCAGAGGGAGCTGGAGGCCATGGGGATGGACTCCCTGGGAATCGACCTGCGGCAGCGGCCGGCCCGTCTGGCCTCACTTGTTGCGGAGGCCTTCCACGAGCGGGACGCCAGCCGTGCAGGGGAGATACGGAAGGCCTGCGGCCAGGTCACCCGGGGACACTACCTGCGCGGCGTGCGTTAGCCTAATTGTAGCTGCATCCTTTATCCCCGCGCCGCACGTCTCTGATGTCAATGAAGGCTGACCGTCGGGGCGAGGGTGGTTTTTTCGAGGCCATGGTGGCGATGATGATCATCAGCGTGGTCCTCACCGCCCTCTTCGGGCACATGGCCCTCTGGCAAGCGGAGGGACAGTCCAGCGAGGACGTCATCTCGCCCTTCCTGGAGATCAAGCCCCGCTGGGAAGACGGGAGCCTGGAGCTCCCGGGAGCGATGGCGCTGATGGAAGGTCTCCTGAACGAGCCCGGAGTCCGGGCGATCGCATTGGAGATTGAGCTGACAGGGATGGAGGTAGAGAACTCCTGGCGCCTGCTGCTGGGCGAGACGGGTGACTCCACCCCTCGCAGTTGGCGGGCGACGTCCTTGATTGAGACCTCCGGCGGCATGATGCTGCCGATGACCTATCTGCTGACGGTGTGGCATGCGTGACGACAAGAGTGCTCTGCTGTCCATGCTGGACGCGGCGGTGTTCACCCTGATAGTGGGCATGTTGGTGATCGGCATGTTCTCCCTTCCCGGGGATGGTTCACAGGAAATGCGGCATGCTGCCGGGGTGCACGACAACTTCCTCCGCCTGAAGCTCAGCCCCGGCGGCCTCCCCCCTGAGCTCTCCTCCTACGCCCTCGGCCCGGCCGAGCTGGTCTCACTGTACATGCTGGGCCAGGCAGGGGATGAGGTCATCAAGGCCCTGGAGGACTGCATGAGCGCCCTCCTGGGCCCTGGAAGGGACTGGATGCTGCACTTCGAGTGGAACGGGGAAGCGCTGACTCTGGGCACGATCGGCCTGGACCTTCGAGAGGAGAGCAGGATGACCTTGCGCAGCTCCACCCTGCCGAACGGGGAGAGCATCTCCTCCCGGCTCTGGGTCTGAGCTCAGGCCCCATACTTGGGGGAGCGGTTAGCGAGGTCCATCATTATCGGGATGAGGTCGTGCCCACGCAGCCTGCCCAGGCGGCCGTAGGCGCAGTCAGCCTCGTTGTAGGCCTCGCAGCGGTCCTGGACCATGTTGCCGGTGTATATCGTCAGCGGCACTGGGTCACCGGTGTGGTCCCCGGTCTCCACTGGAGTGGAGTGGTCGGCGGTGAAGGCCACCACCATGTCCTCGCGCAGGCCCTTGCGGATGACTCCGGCCATGAGGTCCAGATGCTCCACGACCTCCTTCTTGACGAAGGGGTCGCCATCATGCCCGGCAACGTCCGGGGCCTTGATGTTCATGATCACGAAGTCGTATTTCTCCAGAGCCTTCAAGGCGGCACGGCCCTTGGCCTCCATGTCGGTGGTCAGTCCGCCGGTGCAGGTCTTCGGGTGCGAGAGGACGTCCAGGCCGCATATGGCGCAGATTCCCTTGATCATCCCCACGCCCGCCACGCAGGCGGCGCTGATGCCGTACTTCTCCGGGAAGGGCTCCAGGTTCGGAAACAGGCCCACTCCGCGGGGAAGCAGGATGTTGGCCTCCGGGAGCCCTTGCTCGCGGCGGCGCAGGTTGACGGGGTGCTCCCGCCAGACCTCATGACTGCGGCGGACGAACTCGTTCAACACCCGAGCGGTGAGCTCGCCCTCAGGTGCCAGGGGAAGGACCTCCGCCACCGTGCTGAGGGCGCCGGAGTCGGCGTCGCTGACCTCGGGACTGAGCCCGGGGCCCCGCAGCAGCAGGGCGGCGCGATGCTCGGTGCCCTCCTTGACTATCACCTCTATCCCCTCAATCTCCATGCCCTGCAGGGCGGCCACCAGCTCACTGGTGTCAGGCTCCCCTATCCGCCCGGCACGGCGGTCCAGGACCTGCATGGAATCGTCGACGGTGGAGAAGTTGCAGCGGAAGGCGACGTCCCCGGGCTGGCCCACCAGGCCAATGCCGGCAGCCTCGAAGGGTCCACGCCCGGTGTAGACCTCGTAGGGCTCATAGCCCAGCAGAGAAAGATGGGAGGTGTCGCTGCCCGGCCTCACGCCGGGAGAGATGAGGTCCATGATGCCGCTGTTGCCGTGCTTGGCGAACCAGTCCAGGTTGGGAGTCTCCGCGGCCTGCAGGGGAGTCTTGCCCCCCAGGGCAGGGCAGGAGCGGTCCCCGAGACCGTCCATGACTATCATGAGGACCTTCTTCTTGAGCATCAGATCACTCCTGGGTCCTTTCCAGCAGCCAGCCCATGTTCTCCGCCAGGCGGCGTATGGTGGCCACTCCCTCCTCGTCCTTCTCATAGTCGCCGGGAACCCGGGCCACCGAAAGATTCCAGTAGCTGGAGCCAGGAACCATCATGTCGTTGATCAGGAAGAAGTGGTTGATGCTGTCGAGAACGTGTATGGCTCCCGCCCTGCGCACGGCGCAGACTGCGGCACCCACCTTCCGGCTCAGGAAGTTGCCGTTGGAGCGGGAGACGTAGCCGCAGCGGTCGATGAGGGCCTTGGTCTCGGTGCTGAGGTCGGCGAAGTAGGTGGGGGAGCCGATGATGATTCCATCCGCCTCCCGCATCTTCTCGATGAAGCCGTTCATGGCGTCGTCGTCATAGATGCACTTCCCGTCCTTGCGCTCCCGACAGACGGAGCAGCCCTGGCAGCCGCGGAGGAGCTCCCCTCCGACCTGGACGAACTCGGTCTCGATTCCCTGCTCCCCCAGGACCGACAGGGCCTCCTTGATCATCGCTGCCGTGTTGCCCTCAGCCCGCGGGCTGCCGTTGAATCCAACTACCTTCATTTCCTCATCTCCCTTGACTGTCTTGGAAAGCGCCCTTCCCACTTAAAGCCTTGATGATGCTCCAGACACTGGCAACATTAAAATGCTTACACATTTCTAACATTGGGGATGACCGTCATTGCGCTCCTGCTGCCTGCGGCCTGCCTGATAGCCCTCTTCGGACTGCTTGCGTTTGCCCTAGGCCGGGAGAGGTCCGACCTGCGGACCCTGATGATGTTGATCATCGTATCGGTCATCGTCATGAGCGCCTCCTTCATCCTGGAGTTGCTCAGCGAGTCCCGGGAGGCGATGATAGTATGGAACTTCACGTTCTACGTGGGCTTCATAGGGGCCATCGTCAGCCTCTTCCTCTATGGCTTCCGAGTCCTGAACCTTCAGCTCAGGTTTGCGAGGATGCTCGCGGTCTTTCCCGCCCTCAGTCTCTTCCTTCTCCTCATCGACCCCTGGACCGGGCTGTTCTACAGCTCCATCACCGTGGAGCCTTTCTCCTCCTACACCTATCTGAGCATTGAGCCCGGCCTGGGCTTCAGCATCCTCGTCGTCATCGGTGTCCTCCTCACCATCTACCTCTTCCTCGTCCTCGGCAGAGAGCTCTTCAGCAACGTCGCGCCCAGCCTGAACGTGGTCATCTCGATGATACTCATACCGTCCGGCCTGCTGGCGAACTTCCTGGTCAACTGGGCCCTCGGGGAGCCCTTTCCCACCACCTACGGCCTGCTGGCGATCCTCACCATCCTGATTTCAGTTGTCCTCTTCCTGCCGTCCAAGAAGGGCAGGAGGGTCAGGGGGCCCACCTACCAGAACGTCCTCCAGAGCCTGGAGGTGGGCGTGGCGGTCGCCAACATGGAGGGAGATCTGCTTTACATCAACCGCGAGGGCGAGAGCCATCTGGCCAAGAAGGAGGGGGAGCGCCTGCCGGGGGAGCTGCGGGACATCCTGGACTCCTACGGCGACGGCTCCGGCCGCCAGGACCTCCATGCCGACTTCGGCGGCGGTCCCGCTCACTTCGATGTTCGCGTGGAGGCCCTGCAGGGAGGCGACGGCAGCACCATAGCCCGCCTGCTGGTCATGGATGATGTGACCGCCCGGGTGGATGCCCACGACGTCCTGCTCAAGACTCAGGAGAAGCTGTCCATACTCAACGGCGTCACCCGCCATGACGTCTCGAATCAACTCACGGTCATACTCGGCTACGGGGAGCTGCTCCGCCAGCAGTGCAACTTCGACGAGGAGTCCAAGGCCAAGCTGGACGCCATCATGAGGGCGGCTGAGGCCATCATCATGCAGACCGAGTTCATGCTCGACTACCAGAACGTCGGCCAGGCGGAGCCGTACTGGCAATCCTTGCGCTCATCCCTGGAGAGGGCGCAGTCCCAGGCGGCCGGCGAGCCACTGGAGCTCCAGCTGGAGGGCGTTGACGTGGAGCTCTTCGCCGACCCCATGCTGCACCGGGTCTTCCTCAACCTCATGCAGAACACCCTGCAGCACTCCGAGGGCCCCGGCATGGCCAAGATGAGCATCTCCCGGAAGGACGACTGGCTGGAGCTTATCTACGAGGACCAGGGCGTCGGCATCGCGCTCAAGGACAAGGAGAGGATATTCAAGAGGGGCCTGGGCCGGGGAAGCGGCATGGGCCTCTTCCTCTCCCGGGCCATCCTGGCCATCAGCTCGATCGAGATACGCGAGGAGGGTGAGCCCGGAGTGGGCGTCCGCTTCGTCATCAGCGTGCCGCCCGGCTCCCACCGACCGGCCTAGGCGTCCGGCCAGAGCTCGCGGGACATCTCCCGCAGGCGATACTTCTGAATCTTCCCGGAGGCGGTCATCGGGTACTCCTCCACGAAGGCCACGTACTTGGGGATCTTGTACCAGGCGATTTTGCCCCGGCAGAAGTCCTTGACGTCGTCCTCGCTCATGCTGACCCCCTCGCGGAGGATTATGAACGCTCCCGGCTGCTCGCCGTACTTGACGCTGGGGACTCCCACCACCTGCACGTCCTGGATGCCGTCCATCTGGTGGATGAAGTCCTCCACCTCCTTGGGGTAGATGTTCTCCCCGCCACGGATGACCAGGTCCTTGATGCGGCCGGTGATGGCGTAGTAGCCCTCCTCGTCCATGACGCCAAGGTCGCCGGAGTGCAGCCAGCCATCTTCGTCGATGGCCTCGGCAGTGGCCTCCGGCATGTTGTAGTATCCCTTCATGACGTTGTAGCCGCGGCAGCAGACCTCGCCGTGCACCCCGGGCGGGAGGTGCTCTCCCGTCTCCGGGTCGATGATCGCCACCTCCACTCCGGGCATGGCCTGGCCGACGGTGGTGCACTTGCGAGTCAGGTCCGGCTCGTCGTAGCGGGTCTGGGTCATGCCCGGGGAGCTCTCGGTGAGCCCGTAGACGATGGTGACCTCGCTCATGTTCATCTTCTCCACGGCCTCCTGCATGGTCTTGACCGGGCAGGTGGATCCGGCCATGATGCCGGTGCGCAGGGAGCTGAAGTCGAACTTGTCGAAGAGCGGGTGCTCCATTATGGCTATGAACATGGTCGGCACCCCGTAGAGGGCGGTGCATCGCTCCCGCTCTATCGAGCTCATGACCATGACCGGGTCGTACTGCTCCAGGATGACCATGGTGGAGGCGTGGTTCACGCAGGCCAGGACGCCCAGGACGCAGCCGAAGCAGTGGAAGAGCGGAACCGGGATGCAGACTCTGTCCTCCGTGCTGAAGTTCTGGTTGAGTCCGATCCAGTAGCCGTTGTTGCCGATGTTGTAGTGCGTGAGCATGACGCCCTTGGGGAAGCCGGTGGTTCCCGAGGTGTACTGCATGTTCACCGCGTCGTGGGGGTCCACCAGCGCCTTGGCCTCCTCGTACTCCTCGTCGCTGACCTGGCAGGCGAGCGACATCAATTCGGTGAGGGAGTACATGCCCCGGTGCTTCTCCGGGCCCAGGAAGAGGACCCTCTTCAGGTGGGGGTACTCCTCCGAGCGCAGCCCGTCGCGGGGATGGGTGCGCAGCTCCGGCACCAGCTCGTAGAGGGTGTTGACGTAGTCGGTGTCCCGGTAGCCGTCCATGAGGAGGATGTTCTCCGTCTCAGACTGGCGGAGGATGTAGTCGATCTCGCTGGACTTGTAGTTGATGTTGATCGTGAGCAGGGTGGCGCCGATGCGGGCGGTGGCGAACTGGAAGCTCACCCAGTGGGGCACGTTGGTGGCCCATATGGCCACCTTCTCGCCGCGCTTGATGCCCAGGGCCAGCAGGCCCTTGGCGATGGTGTCCACCAGGTTGGAGAACTCGGTCCAGGTCTGCCGGTAGTCCCGGTCGACGTAGACCACGGCGTCCCCATGCGGATTCTTGGCCACCGCCTCGTCCAGGATCTGGCCCAGCGTGACCTCACGGGTAATCTCTTTCCTGACCATGGGCACCACCTCAGATGGGCATGTAGATCACGGCGTAGATCTCCGCCGGCTCGTCTCCCATGGCGCCCAGATAGTGAGGGACCAGCGAGTTGTAGTAGAGCGAGTCTCCCGGGCCGAGCTGGTGGGTCTCCTGACCGTAGATCAGCTCCACCTGGCCGGAGACGACCACGATGAACTCCTCACCCTCGTGCGAGGAGAGGACCTTCTCCGCTCCGGGGTCCATGCGGATGAAGAGCGGCTCCATGTGGCGGTCGGTCTTGTTCTTGCCCAGCGGGAAGTAGTGATAGGGAGTGGAGCCACCTTTGTGAGCAGAGGTCTCCTCTCGGCGCTCGTCGGCGCGGGTGATGACCGGGTCCGGGACGAACTGGTCGTCCATGAAGGTGCCCAGCTTCTGCCCCAGCGCTCTTGACAGACGTATCAGCACCGAGATGGGAGGATAGCTCTCTCCGCTCTCCGTCCTCTGGACCACTTCCAGGTCGAGGCCGGAGTTCTTGGCCAGATCTTCTATGCTCAGCCCCAGTTTCTCGCGATAGGTTCGCACCCTCGCACCCAGTTTACCGTTGGCGTTCATCGAACAAGCACCCTCCTGATGACAGTCAACGAGGGCCTCCACGGGCCCTCAGCGCTCCCGACGTATGGCTTAATCGGATAAAAAGCATAGCCAGCGGAGGGGGCGGGGCCCACTCCGCCGACCTTTGCTCAGAGGTTTTGCGCCACCCAGTCCTGGGCGGCCTGGTAGACCTTGCGGTTCATCTCCACCAGCTTGGGCCTCCTGGCGAAGCTCTCGTCGAGAGCCTGCAGGACCGCCTCCTCATCCAGCTTGATGAGTCCCATGGCCTCCAGAGCGCCCAGGAAGGCGGTGTTGGCGGCCTTGGGGACTCCGGCTGAGGTGGCTATCTCTATGGCGGGATAGCGGACGACCTTCACTCCCTCCGGAGCCACAGCGTCGGAGACCACCGAGCTGTCGCATATCGCAACGCCGCCGGGGGCCACCGTGGGCAGGAAGCGCTCCCAGGAGGGCTGGTTCATGGCCACCAGGACATGGGGGCTATCGACCACCGGAGAGCCGACCTCGCGGCCGGAGACGACCACTGCGCAGGAGGCGGAGCCACCCCTCTGCTCCGGGCCGTAGCTGGGGAACCAGGAGACGTAGCGACCGGACTGGCTGGCGGCGTTGGCGATCACCAGCCCCAGGCTGAGGACGCCTTGGCCTCCGAAGCCGGAGAACTTCATGCGCCACTCGGGGAAGTCGGGGTCCAGCTTGCGCGGCAGGCCTCCCTCGTCGGGGATGACCAGGTCGCCCAGCTCCT
>CAYXFQ010000010.1:0-17292 GCA_964464345.1 uncultured Methanomassiliicoccales archaeon
GAGGTCATGGCGCCGCCGGTGATCGCCGAGGCCAAGGACACTGCCGACCCGGATGCCCTGACCCTGCTGGACTCCAGCCCCGGCATCGCCTGCCCGGTGATCGAGACCCTGGAGGGAGTGGACGCGGCCGTCCTGGTGACGGAGTCCACCCCCTTCGGGCTGCACGACCTGGAGCTGGCGGCCGACGTGGTGATAGGCATGGGCATACCGGCAGGAGTGGTGATCAACCGCAGCGACGGCCAGGACCAGGAGGTCAAGGACTTCTGCGCCTCCCGCTCGCTGCCCATACTGATGACTATACCATTCGAGAGAGGCATCGCCCAGGTGCAGAACCGCGGCAAGCTCATCGCCGAGGCCGACCCGGCCTGGGCGGAGCGCTTCCTGGGGCTTTACGACCGCATCCTCCCCCTTCTGGAGGCGAGCGCATGATCAAGATGGCAGTGGTCAGCGGCAAGGGCGGGACCGGCAAGACCATGGTCTCCGCCGCCCTGGCCGATCTGAACCCGGATTCCCAGATACTCGCGGACTGCGATGTGGAGGCCGCCAACCTGCGCCTCCTGCTCAATGCCGAGCTGCAGGGCCAGGAGCCCTTCTACGGCCTGGAGGCGGCGCTCATCGACCAGGAGCTCTGCATCAGCTGCGGAACCTGCTTCGATAACTGCCGCTTCGGCGCCATCAGCGAGGAGGACGGCCGCTACGAGGTGCAGACCATGCACTGCGAGGGCTGCGCCGTCTGCGAGCTCGTCTGCCCGGAGGACGCCATCAAGATGGTCAAGGTCCAGAACGGTGAACTCTTTGTATCCAAAACCAATCACGGTACCCTGGTGCACGCCCGGCTCTATCCCGGCTCGGGGACCTCCGGTCTCCTGGTGAGTCAGGTCAAGGGCAAGGCGGAAGAGCTGGCAGAGAACCCGCGCTGGATGCTGGTGGACGGGCCCCCGGGCACCGGCTGCCCCCTGATCGCCACCGTCAGCGGCATGGATGCCGTGCTGGTGGTGACCGAGCCCAGCGTGTCGGCGCTCCACGACCTGAAGAGGGTGGTGAACGTCTCGCGCCGCTTCGGTCCGAAGATCGCGGTGGTGATCAACCGCTTCGACCTGGAGCCGGAGATCTGCCAGCGCATACGAGACTACTGCGAGGAGGAGGGCTTGGCCGTCGTCGGCGAGATCCCCTTCGACCCGCAGGTGGTCGAGGCAGTCCGGCAAGGGCTGCCGATATCCCGTTGCGGCGGGCCGGCCTCCGAGGCCATGAAGCCCGTCTGGGATGCAATCAACAGGGAACTGATCTGATATGGAAGGGATGCAGAGAGGAAGAGGAGGGCAGTGCCGCCGGCGCCGGGGTCGTCCCCGCGCCCATCGGAGCATCAAGGAGGGAGTGACCTTCCGTTGCTATATGCCCATTTGCGACAAGGGCGGAAGCTCTGACGAGTCGGTAACCGTTCATCCAGCGGAGATGGAGGCCATGAGGCTGGTGGACGTGGCGGGACTCGACCAGGAGGCCGCCGCCGGCAAGATGGGAGTCTCCCGAAAAACTCTCTGGCGCGATCTGCACGAGGGACGACGCAAGGTCGCTGACGCCCTGGTGCAGGGAAAGACCATCCGCATCAGTGATTGCGAGAGGCATGAGGATGACGACTGTCCCCAGCCCATCAGCATCGAGGACTGAGGGCCTCGTCCCGCTGGCGGAGGGAGTCTACCGCCGCGGGGATCAGCTCCTCACCCGCTCCCTGCTCCCAGGAAGGAGGATCTACGGGGAGAGGCTGGTGGAGAGCAGGCATGGCGAGCTACGCGAGTGGTCCCACCGCCGCAGCAAGCTGGCCGCCTACTATCTTCTCGGCGGCGATCCCACCCTCATCGGCCGCGACAGCCGCGTCCTCTATCTGGGCGCCGCCAGCGGCACCACCGCCACCCACGTGGCCGACATCGCCACGGATGGCACCGTCTACTGCGTGGAGTTCTCGCCGCGCTCCTTCCGCGACCTGGTCTCCAACTGCGAGGGGCGCCCCAACATGCACCCCGTGCTGGGGGACGCCACCAAGCCGGAAGAGTATCAGTTCCTCCTGAGCCAGGTGGACATGGTCTACCAGGACGTGGCCCAGAAGAGGCAGTTCCAGATACTGGCCGACAACATGGAGCGCTTTCAGGCCCGCCGCGGAGTGCTGGCCCTGAAGGCCCGCTCCGAGGACGTCAGCCGCAATCCCGAGCAGATCTTCCAGGAGGCCCGCCGGGAGGCGCTGGCCGCCGGATACCGCGTGATCGACCTGCGTCCCCTGGACCCCCATGAGAAGGACCATGCCATGATGGTGGTGGAGAGATGAACACCGTCTACAGCATGGGAGTCCGGGACGGACGCTTCCTGATGGTCTTCAACCCCCGTCGCGAGGGATGGGAGATGCCAGGAGGCACCATCGAGGATGGCGAGTCCCCTGCCGAGGCCGCGAGAAGGGAGTTCCAGGAGGAGAGCGGCTTCGACCTCGAGGTCCTGGAGGTGAGGGAGGGCGAGGGCTGCTACGTGGCGTTGGGCCGCATCGGCGACAAGGTTGGCGAGGGGGAGATGGAGCATCAGCTCTTCCTGGAGCTGCCGACGCCGCTGGCATTCAGCGCCGAGGAGTATCACCCCGTCCTGCGCTGGGGAAGGGAGCTGCTGGCCACGGAAAAGCGGATTCAGTGAACCTTTTATATCAAGAGAAGGATGGGCAACGGCCTCGCCGCCCATTAGTGATTCAGGAGGATCATAATAATGGCAAAAATGCATACAAGAAGGAGGGGAAGGTCCGGATCTCGCCGACCGCTGGTCACCGAGAATCCCGACTGGGTTCCGACCTCCGCTGATGAAATAACCAAGATCATAGTCGCCATGGCCAAGGACGGTGCGTCCTCGGCCCGCATCGGGCTGGTCCTGCGGGATCAGCACGCGGTTCCCAGCGTCAAGCTGGCTACCGGCAAGGACATCACCCAGATCAGGGAAGAGAACGGCGTCTCCGCCAGCCTCCCCGAGGACCTGAGCAACCTGGTCAGCAAGGCCGTGGGACTCAGCAGCCACCTCAAGGACCACCCTGCAGACCTCCACAACAAGAGGAGCCTGCACCTCATCGAGTCCAAGATCAGGAGACTGGAAAAGTACTACAAGAGCACCGGCGTTCTGCCCCGCGACTGGAAGTACTCCATAAAGACTGCCGAGCTGTTGCTCAAGTAGGTGTCCAATGGACGAGAAGGTCCAGATACCTTCCAAACTCCTTTCCCAACTCTCTTCCGCCGCCGCGATTCTGCGTCGGCATGAGTTTTTCCGAGTGGTCTCCCATTACGACGCGGACGGCATCAGCGCCGCCGCCATCGTCTGCCAGACCCTGCAGAGGCTTGGCAAGGAGTACCAGGCCAGCATGTTCAAGAGCCTGGGGCCGAAGGAGATGGAGGCCATCGCCGCCATGGACTGCGACTGCCTCATCATCTCCGACATGGGCGCATCCTACGTCAAGGAGCTGGAGGCCCTGTCCTGCGACGTCATCATACTCGACCACCACTGGAGCGAGGATGACTCCGATCGCATTCTTCACATCAACCCCCACCTGCACGGCATTGACGGCATGACTGACGCCTGTGGGGCGTCCATGTCCATGCTCCTCGCCCTGGCGGTGAGCGAGGGCAACTGGGACCTGGCCCCGCTGGCAATGGCCGGCATGGCCGGGGACCGTCAGCACAGCGGCGCCACGCAGGGGATCAACCAGTACATCACCGACGGCGCCCTGCAGCGCGGTCTCGCCAAGCGCCTTGATGGATGCTTGGTTCCCAGCGGCACCCTCACAGAGTCGCTGTATCTCAGCACTGAGCCCTTCATAACCGGAGTCAGCGGCTGCCGCGAGGGCGTCGCCGCCCTCATGGAGGAGGTGGGGATAGGCATCTCCGCCAGCGCCGAGAGCCTGGAGCAGAGCCAGAGGAGGAAGCTCTCCTCGCTCATCGCCCTGCGCCTGCTGCGGGAGTCCGTCTCGCTCGCCGCCATGAACGAGGTTGCCCGCTCCCGTCACTTCCTGCCCTCCTGGGAGATGGACAGCGAGTCGCTGGCCTCCCTCATAGACGCCTGCGGGCGCCTGGACCTGGAGGGCATAGGCCTCGGGGCGGCCATGGGCGACGGCAACAGCCTGTTAGAGGCCCTGGAGAACGAGCGCTCCTATCGGGAGGAGCTCGTTCAGTCCGTCCTGGAGGTCCAGGAGGCTGGGATCACCCAGATGGACAACATTCAATACTTCCACGTTGGCCCCGGCGGCTCCGCCGGGGTCGTCGGCGGCATAGCCATGAGCTTCTTCGCCGACCCCAACAAGCCGACCTTCGGCCTCAGCCGCAAGGAGGACGGGCTACGCATATCTGGCCGAGCCAACTGGCGGCTGCTGGAGCGCGGCGTGGACCTCTCGGTGGCTTTGCGAGAGGCTTGCAGAAAGGCAGGCGGTGGTGGCGGTGGTCACCGCATAGCCAGCGGCGGCTCGGTGCCGCTGGAGAATGAGGGCATGCTCCTGCAGGAGCTGGACGCCCTGGTGGGTAGCCAGATCACTTCCAGCTGACTTCCACCTCATCGGTGCGGAAGCGCTGATTGACCTTGCTGTCGGCGATGTCCATGCGGATGCCGGCCTGGTGCATGACGTTGCCAGTCCAGGCTATCATGGCGCCGTTGTCCACGCAGAGCTTGGGCTCGGGGACGAACATCTCCGCCCCCCTGGCCTCGGCCATGTCCTGGATCATCTGCCGCAGGCGCTTGTTCTGAACCACTCCGCCGCCCAGCAGGACCTCGTCCTTGCCGATGTGGGCCATGGCCCTCTCGGTGACCTCGGCCAGCATGGCAAAGCAGTTCTCCTGCAGGGTGTAGCAGATGTCCTCCAGGCGCTTGCCCTGCCGGTGCAGCGCGAGAGCGGCGGTGATCATGCCCGAGAAGGAGACGTCCATGCCCTTGACGGAGTAGGGAAGCTCCAGCAGCTCCTCTCCCTGGGCGGCGAGCTTCTCGATGGTCGGCCCGGAGTAGAATCCCAAGCCGAGCTCCCTGCCCAGCTTGTCCAGCATGTTCCCAATGCCGATGTCCAGGGTCTCCCCGAAGATGCGGTAGCGGCGATTGGAGTGGGCGATGACCTGGGTGTTTCCGCCGGAGGCGTAGAGAAGGACCGGGTCGCTGCAGCCGGTGGAGACTATGCCAATCTCCAGATGGGCTATGCAGTGGTTGACGCCCAGCAGCGGGACCTCCAGCTTCAGGGCCAGGGCCCGCGCGACGGTGGCGGCGGTGCGAAGGCAGGGGCCGAGTCCGGGACCCTGCGAGAAGGACACCAGGTCGATGTCGCGAGGTTTGACTCCGGCCTCTTCCCAGGCCATCCTCAGCAGCTCTGGCGCCACCTGAGCGTGATGGTTGGCGGCCTCGCGGGGGTGTATCCCACCCTCCGGAGGACGATACATCTTCATCACGTTGGCCAGGACCTTGCCGTCCTCGTCAACTATGCCCACACCCAGGGTGTGAGCGGTGCCCTCCACTCCCAGCGTGAGCATCCTACTCTTTTCCAGCCAGCTCCTTCAGGCGGTTGAGAATCTTCAGGGCCCCGGTGAAGACCACATCGTCCACCACGAGGACGGGCATGTCCTCCTCCAGGATCTCGTGATAGGCGGCCAGGGCCATGCCGTCGACGGTCTCAGCGTCAAGGATGTTCACGTCGACGCCTTCCGGCATCTTCTCCATGACGTGGTCGCATTTCTGGCAGTCGGACTTGGTGAAAAGGATGATCTCAGTCATGATATCTAGGCGCTCGAATTCGATGTGTAAATTAATAGCTTGTTATCCTCCCAGGATTCCATCCCTGCGGCCTGGGGGAGCCCCTCAGAATAAAAAGATATAATTACCGGAAGGATATATCCCGGCTCAAGGGCTCGTGGTCTAGCTGGTTATGACGTCGCCTTGACATGGCGGAGGTCGCCGGTTCAAATCCGGCCGAGCCCACCATCTTCTTTTGTCCATGAGAGCTCAGAAGCGTCGCAACGGCGATGCACGCTCCATCACCATCCCACCCACCAGGATGGGGTCGAGCCTCTTCACCATGTCGCAGGCGCGGTTGAGCTTGGCCTCATTCTCAGAGAACAGTTCCAGCAGCGGCTCTCCCTCCTCCACCCGCTCTCCCAGCTTCCGGCGCAGTATTATGCCGCCCCCCTTGTCGGCCGGGGCACCGGCCGCCCGCACCACCGAGACCAGCTTCTTGTTGTGGATGTCCAGGACGTAGCCGGAGCGTGGTGCGTCCAGGGTGCAGCTGTGGGAGCCGAGGGTGATGTGCTCCGAGGTCAGCCCCTCCTCGCCGTCCTGCGCGTGGGCGATCTCCTGGAACTTCTCCAAGGCGGAGCCGTCCTTCATCAGGCGCAGCGCCTCGTGATAGCCATTGCGGACCCCGCCCATCTCCAGGATCATCCCTGCCAGCTCGCAGGACTTCTCCCGCACCGTGCAGGTCCCGGGATGCAGCTCCAGCGTCTGGATGCACTCCCTGGCCTCCAGGGCGGGGCCTATGGCGTGGCCCAGGGGCTGCCGGCCATCGGTGATGGCGCACTCCACCTCGATTCCCAGGCGGCGGCCCAGCTCGATGAAGTCCCGGGCGTAGCTCTGAGCCTCCTCCATGCTGCGGACCTTGGTCCGCGGCCCGGTGGGCAGGTCCATAATCAGATGCTCGGCGCCCATGGCGAGCTTCTTGCTCATTATGGAGGCCATCATCATGGAGCGGGGGTCGATCTCCAGGGAGTACTGCACGTCGATGAAGCGCTGACTCACCGGGGTGATGTTCATGGCCCCTCCCCAGGCGAAGACCCCGCCTGTTCGCTCGGCGATGTCCATGAGGCGGGAGCCGCTGAGGCTGACGTCGCAGAACACCTCCACGAAGTCGGAGGTCCCGCAGGCGCTACTTATGGCGCGGGAGGAGGTCTTGGGAAGCATCAGGCCGGCGGCGGCCACTATGGACACCACTACGGGCGTGACCTTGTTCCCGGGCAGCCCGCCGACGCTGTGGAAGTCGAAGACCGGGCGGCGGTTGAAGTTCAGGCTGCAGCCGGTGTCGGTCATGGAGCGGGCGAGCTGCTGCATCTCGTCCATGCCGAGGCCACGGATGTGAACCGCGCTCAGCCAGGCGGAGATCTCCAGCTTTGATAGATTCCCCTCGTGAGCATCGGCGACTATCTCCGCTATCCCCTCCGGCCCCACGCTCAGGCCGGCCATGCTCCTCCTCACCATCGCCATCGAGCGCGGCGGGGAGGCGTAGCAGACCTTGACCGTCCTTCCCTCCTTCAGCCCGGACCGCTCCAGAGCGGAGCGGGAGAGCAGGATGGTCCCCGGTGGAGTCAGAGTGTCCGTGCGAGCGGCAGTGAGCAGGATGGGCAAGGGCGACTGCAGACGCACCCGGTCGTTCTCGCCGAGTCCCAGCTTGACGCAGTCCTTGGCGTTGAGGACCGCCATGGCCGTATGGCCGTCCATTGGCGAGACTTTGACCTTCAGTTGCATCTGAGCATCCTTCTCCAGCGCGCTGGCAAGATGCTTCGGATTGTCATGACAGGTTATCATCTTGGCGGTCCGGATCGGGGGCCAGCTCCCTTCGAATCCCTATGATTGCCCCCCCTGCGAAAGGCAACCGTTCCCAGCTCCCTGGCAGGATGATTTCCAATAGGAGTCTGAAAGGACTGGGTCACCGGAATGTGGTGCCTCTCCCCTAGGGAGTCGTTATCGGGGGCAGAGGGATAATTGTTAATATCCTAGTCCGCATAAAGGCGACTTGGCGACTGTAGTCTAGTGGTTAGGACTGAGGCTTCCCAAGCCTTAAGCCCGGGTTCAAATCCCGGCAGTCGCACGTTCTCATTCCTCAATGAGGATTAATATCAAGTTCACACATATCGCCTATGAGGACGACAGATGTTGGAGATAGATGGTTCCGAGGGTGAGGGAGGAGGTCAGTCAGTACGCACTGCCGTCGCCCTCTCCGCCCTGACGGGAGTGGACATCCACATGACCCGCATCCGTGAGAACCGCCCCACGCGTGGCCTCTCCCGACAGCACTGCACCGCAGTGGACGGGGTGGCGAGGATGAGCGGCTCCCAGGTCGAGGGCAATCAACCTGGTTCCAGGGACCTCACTTTCCGTCCCGGCGACAAGCGCGTGGACGACCTTACGCTCGACGTGGGCAGCGCCGGCAGCATCAGCCTGGTCATGCAGGCCCTGCTCCTGGCCTCTCGCTTTCACATCTGTGGCGCCCGCATGGACATCACGGGCGGGACCAACGTCATGTGGGCCCCGCCGGTGGACTTCTACAGCCAGGTCCTCTTCCCGCTCCTGAGCCGCATGGGCTTCGAGGCGGACATGAGCATCATCGAGCGGGGCTTCTACCCGGAGGGCGGAGGTCGCGTCATCGTCAACGTCTGCCCGCCCCGGGAGATCAAGCCGCTCAACATAACCGAGCTCGGCGACTTCAAGCGGGTGGAGGGGATCTGCTACAGCCGTAACCTCCCCGGCCGGGTGGCGGACGACATCATCAGCTCGGCGGAGGAGAGGCTCAAGGACATCACCGCCGACATCTCTATCAATCGGGAGATCTCCGAGGGCCGCTCCAGCGGCGCCGGCATCTCCCTGGTGGCCGTCTTCGAGAACGGCCGCCTGGGCAGCAGCGTCCTCGGCTCCCGCGGCTATCCTGCCGCCCACGTGGGCAGGGATGCTGCCAACGACCTCCTGCGGGAGCTCGGCAGCGGATCCACCATGGACGTGCACGCCGCCGACCAGATGCTCCCCTATATGGCGCTGGCGGAGGAGGAGTGCGAGTTCCGGGTGCGGAAGATCAGCAAGCACCTCCTGAGCCAGATGGACATCCTGGAGAAGTTCCTCGACGTCCGCTTCGGAGTCATGCGCACCCGCCGCGGATATCAGATCAACGTCAGCCCGGAGGCCACATGAAGCGACCGATAGTGCATGTCAACTGCGCCATGTCCGCCGACGGTAAGATCGCCGGCAGCGACCGGGCGCAGGTGCGGATATCCTCTCCCGAGGACATGGACAGGGTGAGGAGGATGCGGGAGGAGCACGATGCCATACTGGTTGGCATCGGAACCGTGCTCTACGACGACCCGCATCTCACCGTCAAGGGGCTGAGCCCGGAGCAGAATCCCCTGCGTGTGGTCCTGGACTCCCGCGGGCGGACCCCAAGCGGGGCCCTGGTCCTAGATGAGCGGGCGGAAACGGTAATCGTGACCTCCGAGGACTGCGATCGGGAGTGGGAGGGAGCGGACACCATACGCGCCGGCCGTGGCCGAGTGGACCTCGCCCTCGCCCTGGAGG
This sequence comes from uncultured Methanomassiliicoccales archaeon, assembly GCA_964464345.1. Taxonomy (GTDB): domain Archaea; phylum Thermoplasmatota; class Thermoplasmata; order Methanomassiliicoccales; family Methanomethylophilaceae; genus CAYXFQ01. The sequence continues at coordinate 9,319 of CAYXFQ010000010.1, forward strand.
CGCTGCACGAGCGCGGCGTCGGCACCCTCATGGTGGAGGGCGGAGGAGAGGTGATCGCCTCCTTCTTCGCCAACGGCCTGGTCGATGAGTACTCGGTGTTCGTCGGCAGCATGATAATCGGCGGCCGTGGCGCCCCCACCCCCGCAGACGGGGACGGCAGGGAGATGGGCCCCAACTCACGGCTCAGATTGATTGAGGCCTGTCAGCTCGGAGATGGCGTTCTGCTGAGATACTCCGCGCGAGAGAATCACTTGTAGATCGGCTCGATGACGAACTTGTAGTAGTTGTTGGCGGTGCCGAAGCACTCGCTCTCGGTGATCTGCAACTCCTTGCCGGTGCGGTCCTGGAGCACAGCGCGGAAGAGTCCCTCGTTGAACTTGCAGAGGGCCTCGCCGGCCTCCAGGGGAGTCTCGTAGTCGTCACGGATGATGATGGTCAGCGGCAGGAAGGTGTAGACGCAGACCTCGCCCATGTTGTGAATCTCGTAGAACTCCTGAATCTCGCTGATGGTGCCCTCGGTGTCCTCGGAGCTCATCCGGGCGGAGAGGGTCTTGCCGATCTCCTCGCCCAGCATGCGCATGGTGGGGTCTATGCAGAGACCCACCGCCTCCATGCCGATAACCATGGCGCGGATCATGCCCTTGTAGAACGTCCCCTGGTCGCCTATGGAGCTGAGGACGGTCTGCTTCAGCTCGTCCCTCATCTTGTCGTCGGGGACCTTGGATCGTCCCACAGGATGAGAGACCAGGAAGAAGATCTTGCGACGATTGTCGTTCGGGTCGTCCCGGGATCCTACCAGCCCCTCCTTCAGCATCTTGTCCAGATGAACGGACAGGGTGGATTGGGCCTTGCCTGTGAGATTGGCGATGTCGGTGAGCGATAAATCGGCCTTGATGAGCTCGCTGAGAATCTTTTGCCGGACGGGATTCGTAATCTGCTTCAAACCCGATTTAGTTGAAAACACGTCATAATCCACAGGCTCGCTCATCAAGCGCAACAAGAAGTTGAAGTTAATAAATTCTCCTCAATGGCCAGGGCAGAAGATTATTAATCGGCCCCTCGCCTACTTGGACTTCTGGAGCTGTGGCCGCTTTGAAGGTGAGGACCGATTCCGGAGTCGAGGAGATGAGCGCCCTCTGGTTTGAGGGTGGCAAATTGGTGATGATTGACCAGCGCTTCCTGCCTCATGAGCTGCGGCTGGTCAGCTACGACAAATGCGACGACGTGGCCGTGGCCATCCGGGACATGGTGACCCGCGGGGCCCCCTCCATCGGCGCCGCGGCGGCATTCGGGATCTGCTTGGCGGCCATGGCGGGGGAGGACCTCGATGGGGCGGCGGAGCGGATGAAGGCCTCCCGGCCCACCGCCAACGACCTCTTCTACGCCGTGGACTACATGCTCGCCCGCCTGAGGGCCGGCGACGACCCTTTGGAGGCGGCGGAGGATTACTGCGCCTCCATCGTCGACCGCTGCAAGGCCATAGGCGAGCACGGCGGAGCCCTCATCAAGGACGGCTACCGCATCATGACCCACTGCAACGCCGGAGCTCTGGCCACCGTGGACCACGGCACCGCCCTGGCCCCGCTGCGCCAGGCCTGGAGGGACGGCAAAGACATCTTCGTCTATGCCTCCGAGACCCGGCCCCGCCTGCAGGGAGCCCAGCTCACCGCATGGGAGTTGCTGCAGGAGGACATCCCCCACGCCATCATCGTCGACGGCGCTTCCGGCCACTACATGAGGGAGGGCGTGGACATGATCATCGTCGGCGCCGACCGCATCGTCGCCAACGGGGACTTCGCCAACAAGATCGGCACCTACGAGAAGGCGGTGCTGGCCAAGGAGCTGGGCATCGACTTCTACGTCGCCGCACCTATCTCCACCTTCGACTTCAGCCTCGAGAGGGGAGAGGACATCCCCATCGAGGAGAGGGGGGGCGAGGAGCTCACCCACGTCGGCGGGCAGCTCATCATGCCCGAGGGCTCACCTGTCCGCAACCCCGCCTTCGACTTCACCCCCGCCCGCTACGTCACTGGCTACATCACCGAGAAGGGCGTGCTCCGCCCCGACGGCATCGACGCCATCCGGGAGGATTGAGCCATGAGCGACAAGAGGAGGGAGCTGACAGACTTCTGCTCATTGCTCTATGAGCGCCGCCTGACCTTCTCCGCCGGCGGAAACGTCAGCGTCCGCGACGGGGAGACTATCCTGATTACACCTTCCGGCCGGAACAAGGGCCTCCTGAGTCCGGAGGACATGGTCGCGGTGGACATGGACGGCCAACCGCTGGAGGGGGGGAAGCCTTCAATAGAGTTGGGCTTCCATCTCGCCATCTACCGCTCCCGGCCGGAGGTCGGGGCGGTGGTGCACTGCCATCCGCTGCACAGCACCGCGCTGGCGGTGCGCGGGGAGCCGCTGCGCTGCGGGCTGACCCCGGAGGGGGTTCTCCTCCTGGGCGACGTGCCCCTGGTGCCCTACGCCACTCCCGGCAGCGAGGAGCTGGTGCGCCTGGTCTCCGCATACGCCCTGGACCACGACGCCATAATCATGGAGAAGCACGGCGCCCTCACCGTGGGCGCCGACCTGGAGCAGGCCTACAACCGCATGGAGGAGCTGGAGTTCCAGGCCCAGCTCCAATTCCTGGCCGGCGATGCGGAGGAGATCTCCGACGCCGAGCGGCGGCGCATACTCGGGCCCTAAGCAAGCAATTGAATACTCACATCCCTTCGCTCTGAAACGATGATACTGGTCACCAAGTGGTTCGGAACCTTCCTCTGCGAAGAGGGGAGGGTCATCCGCAAGACTCTCTTCCCCCAGGACGCCGAGGCCATCGCCGAGCGGCTCTCCCAGATTCAGAGGGGGGGCGTGCTGCCGGAGGAGCGGGCCCTGGCGGAGGACTTCAAGGTGAAGGTCTCCGAGAGTCGCCAGTCCCCCATCGGCAAGCCCGTGTTCTTCGACTCCTCATTCATCGACCCGGAGGACTACGGATACTCCAAGGAGCTGATGCACGACGTCATGCTGCGCCTGGCGCGGCTGCGCACCTCGGAGCCCATCCCGCGGGACCGCAACATCGTCCAGGCCATACGCTCCCTGGACGACCTCATCGAGACCGCCAACCTCATGAACGAGAGGCTGCACGAGTGGTACGGCCTCCACTTCCCGGAGCTGGCCGACCATGCCCGGGACAAGCGCTATGCCGAGCTGATTGCGGAGCACGGCGAGAGGGAGGGCATCATCGAGGCGCTGGAGCTGGGCCTGGAGTCCATGGGCGCCGACATGGATGCCGAGGACATGGAGGCCATCCAGAGGCTGGCATCCTCCCTGGTGGTCATCTACGACGAGAGGAGCCGCACTGAGGATTACATCGAGGACAGCGTGCAGGGGGCCGCCCCCTGCCTCTGCGCCCTGCTGGGATCCGCCCTGGCCGCCAGGGTCATATCCCTCGCCGGCGGCCTGGACCGGCTGTCCCGCCTGCCGGCCTCCACCGTCCAGATGCTGGGCGCGGAGAAGGCCATGTTCCGGCACCTGCGCTCCCATAAGAAACCTCCGAAGCACGGAGTCATATTCCAGCACCCGATGGTGCACCGCTCCCCCTACTGGCAGCGCGGCAAGATCGCCCGCTCCCTGGCCGCCAAGGCCGCCATCGCCTCCCGCATGGACCGCTATGGCGAGGGGGGCGACTGCGAGGCCCTGGTGGAGAGCTTCGAGAAGAGGGTGGAGGAGATTCGCAAGAAGTATCCCCAGGCTCCGCCCCGCCCGACCCGCGGAAAGAGGCCCCGCAAGAGGAATCGATAAAATACCTAAATCGCCTTCTAGAATCACGAGCCGCTCTCTGTCGATGATGCGGCAAATTGGTGATACTCAATGTGGGAGCTGAAGGAGATAAGGGAACTGAAGGTCGGCCGCTACATGAACATAGAGGACGAGCCTAGCAAGATTCTGAACTTAACCACATCCAGCCCTGGGAAGCACGGGGGCGCCAAGGCCCGCATCGAGGGCGTGGGCATATTCTCCGGCAACAAGCGCTCCATCGTCGCTCCGGTCGAGCAGAAGATCCAGGTGCCGATGATCCACAAGCGCAAGGCGCAGGTCATCTCCATCGGCGACGAGGAGGTCCAGCTCATGGACCTGGAGACTTACGAGACCTTCCACATGATCATCAACGAGGACCACACGAGCAAGCTCGAGGAAGGGGCCGAGATCATGTACCTGACGGCCATGGGCCGCTCCAAGCTGATGTGAGGGGGATTTCCACATGCTCCCCGGAGTTTCCTTCCTGAACGCCGATTGCCCCTATGAGGACGCGGACGTCGTCATCGTGGGCAACACCTTCGACCACACCACCTGCTTCCGTCCCGGATCGCGGGAGGCCCCCAACGCCATAAGGCAGGCCTCCTACAACTTCGAGACCTATCTCTTCGAGCATGGGGTGGACCTCTGCGACATAGCCATCCACGATGCCGGCAACATCGAGCCCGGCATCTTCCCGGACGACATGATCATCGAGGCCGGATTCTACCTCAGCCAAGTGGTCAGGGACGGCAAGTTCCCCATCCTGCTGGGCGGGGAGCACTCGGTGACCATACCGGCCGTGCAGGCCTTCCGCGACATCGCGGTCATCACCATCGACGCCCACCTGGACTCCAGGGACTCGTATCTCGGCTCCCCCAACAGCCACGCCTGCGTGAGCCGGCGCTGCGCTGACCATCTGGGGATGGAGAACGTCATGGCCCTGGGGGTGCGCTCCATCTCCAAGGAGGAGGCGGAGCATGAGGACCCCGTCCCGTACATCGACTCCTTCACCATCAAGGAGAAGGGCATGGAGTGGGCGGTGCGGAAGGCCCTGGACAGCGTCAAGGCCGAGAAGGTCTACCTCTCGGTGGACATCGACGGCATCGACCCCGCCTACGCCCCCGGCACCGGCACCCCGGAGCCCTTCGGCCTCACTCCCCTGGATGTCAAGAAGGCCATCGGCCTGATCGGGGAGAGGATGGTGGGCTTCGACGTGGTGGAGGTCTGTCCTCCGGCCGACAACGGCAACACCGCCGCTCTCGCCGCCCGCCTCGTGAACGAGGCCTTGGCAGTCTGGAAGCTGAACCGAGACTGATGCCGTGGATCTAGGCCTCTTCCTCTCCGCCTTCTTCGTGGTGGCCATCAGCGAGCTGGGCGACAAGTCCTTTCTCACGGTGATCGCGCTCTCCTCCCGCCACGGCCGTCGAGCGGCCTTCCTGGGCGCAGCGGCCGCGCTGGTGCTGATGGCGGTGCTGGCAGCCATACTGGGGCAGCTGCTGGCGGGCCTCCTGCCGCAGACCTTGGTGATGGGGCTGGCGGCCGCGCTCTTCCTCATCTTCGGAATAATGACCCTGCAGGAGGACTGCGAGGAGGAGTGCGGGCCGAACCTGGAGGGGAGAAGCGCCCTGCTGGGAAGCTTCCTGCTGATAATGCTGATGGAGATGGGCGACAAGACCCAGATATCCATCTTCGCCCTCTCTGCCGCCGGGGACCTGCTCTCAGTGCTGCTGGGCGCGGTCGCCGCTCTGGTCTTGCTGACCGGAGCCGCGGCCCTGCTCGGCGAGGCTCTCGGCAAGCGCCTGAGCCCCCGTCACATGCAGATAGCCGCTGGGGCCCTCTTCCTTTTCTTCGGACTGCTCTTCCTGGCCGGCTTGATTATGGAGCTTCTCAGCTGAGACGCTCCAGGATCAGCACCTCGTACTCGTCCGCCCGCTGGCGGCAGATCCCGAGGTCCTTGGATTCGGAGTAGATGCGGAAGATGGGCTCGGTGCCGGAGGGCCGTATGAGGACCCAACCGTCATCGAAGAGCACCTTCAGGCCATCGGTGTCATCCACTGTCAGATCGCTGCAGTGATCGCGCAGGCAGATCATGAGCTCCTCCTTCTGGAGCTCGGTGCAGACTATGCTCCGCTTCTCAACGTGATAGTTGGGCAGAGTGGTGAGCTGCTCCGAGAGCGGGGAGTCCAGAACGATGGACTCCAGCATCTTGGCGGCGGACATGCCGCCGTCCCGGCAGTGTTGGTGCTCAGGGAAGATCAGGCCGCCGTTCTCCTCGCCGCCGAAGATCGCTCCGACCTCCATCATGCGGCGGGCGACGACCGGGGAGCCCACTGCGGTGTAGATCAGGTCCCCACCAGCCTCATTCACCACCTCCTCCACGAGGGAGGAGGAGCTGACCGGGGTGACGACCGTTCCCTTTCGACGCTTGAGGGCGTGCTTGGCCATCAGCGCCAGGCTGCGGTCGCCGGAGACGTACTCCCCGCCGTCGGCGACGAAGACCGCCCGGTCGGCGTCGCCGTCCAGGGCGATTCCCAGGTGGGCCTTGGACTCGCGCGTGAGGGATATGAGGTCCACCAGGTTCTCGGAGGTGGGCTCGCTGGGATGGCCGGGGAACTTCCCCTGCGCATCGGAGTTGAGAGTGATCGCCCGCACGCCCAGACGGTCCAGGATGAGGGGCATGGTGTAGACGGCGGCGCCGTTGGCGCAGTCCAGGACGACCTTGAGTCTCGCCTCGCGGATGGCGTCGGCGTCCACGCGGGAGACGATGTCGTCGACGTAGCGCTCCACCGCGCCGCTGACCTGCCTGACGTTGCCCACCTCATCCCAGGGGACGCAGCCCATGGTGGAGTGGTAGTGCTCCTCGATGATCTCCTCCTTGTCGCGGGAGAGCTCGGTGCCGTCGGCGTCGATGCACTTGATGCCGTTGAACTGGGGCGGGTTGTGGGAGGCGGTGATCATCACCCCGCCGCGGAGGTTCCCCTCCGTCTTGACGTAATACTGAATCGCCGGGGTGGGCATGACGCCCAGGTCCAGGACCTCCACCCCGACCGAGGTGAGCCCTGCTATGACCGCATGCTTCATCATCGGCGCGGAGGTGCGGGTGTCGGTGGCCAGCGCCACCCTGCCGCCCATGAGCTTGCCGATGGCCTTGCCGAGGCGCATGGCTTTGTCGACGTCCATGTCCTCGTTGACCACGCCCCTGACGCCGTTGGTACCGAAAAGTCTCGTCATTTCATCACCTGGCGGTTATGAGTATCGCTATGGCGTCGGCGCATTCCTTGCAGCAGTCGGAGGAGGCTTCCAGAGCCTGCAGGGAGCCCATCATCAGCATGGTGGCGCGGAAGTCCATCTCAGCGAGGAGGATCTTCTTCATCACGGCGTAGTTGATCTCGTCGATGGCGCGCTCCTGGCCCTTGATGTTCTGAACGCACTTCAGGGTCACGTCGGCGTTGTCGCCGATGCTCTCCACCGCGCGCAGCAGCAGGCGGGCGGCCAGGGTCAGCTCGCTGCAGATGATGCGCAGGGCCTCCCAGATGTGCGTGGGGACCTCCACGTCGGTCTCGATGGCCAGCTGGATGTGTACGCCGGCATCCATGGCCCAGTCGGCGATCTTGTCCATCTTGCGCACCAGGTGCATGAGGTCCTCGCGCTCGCCGGGGTTCAGGTCCCCGGTAGTGAGCTGCTCCACCAGCCTCTCCTCGATGCGGTCCGCCTCCCTCTCGCTGAGGATGAGCCGGTCTATCGCCCTGAGGGCGGTGTCCGGGTCGCTGCGCGAGAGGGCGGATATGGACCTCTCGGCCTCGTTCACCGCGTCGATTATGGCGAGGCAGTGACGCCTCATCCCCCTCTGCACAAAGTCCTCCTTCCTCTTGCTGAACCAATCCAGCAAAGTTCTCCTGCTACTCAAGTCTGATCGCCTCCTCCAATCCCTGCCTGGGCCTCTCGTAAACCATTGTCATCCTGCGATTGAACACCAGGAAGACCTCGTCCCCGATCGAGGGGAGCTCACTGTCCAGGGGGAGGTTGTACTCCACCCTGTCGTCGCTCTCCGCCATCGTCGATATCCTCCAGTAAGTGCCCATGAACGTCACGCTCTCCACCACCGCCCTCAGCCCCTCGTTGGCCGTGTCCACGTATTCCGGCCGGACCGACAGCACCACGGCGTCGTGACGCTTGAACGCCGCC
>CAYXFQ010000011.1:0-16954 GCA_964464345.1 uncultured Methanomassiliicoccales archaeon
AGGGCGAGACCGAGCGACGGCGGTCGGCGATGATGCGGCAGAGGGCGGCGACGGTGAGGGACTTCCCGGAGTCGGAACCGCCACCGAGCACCATGACGGCCTTGCCCTTGGTCATGAACTTCTCCAGCACCTCGGAGAAGATATCCGCCAGCCGAGGGTCGTCCGGGTCCCTTATCCCCAGCTCCTCCACCCTGGCCGCCGTGTAACGGCAGGGCCCCTCGCGATGGATCAGGTGGCAGTCGACGCAGCTCCAGACCTCCTTGCCGCTGCGGCTGGAGATGAGGGACTCCCCCAGGCGCGGGTCCATGCAGGGATAGAAGGGGCAGAAGCAGTAGCTGCAGTCCTGACCTCGGTAGTGACACGGGTGATAGGGGCAGTCCTCGTCCGGACCGATCCATCCCCGCTCCAGCTCCTCTCTCACCTTCTCCTTGACCCAATCCATGTTAAACCTCTGGTTGGATGTGATATCCAACTGTGCATGCGCATTCAGCTTATAGAATTATTCTTCATGCATAGGTATATCTGCATATGGATTGATGAAAGTGGCATGGATGTCCCTTCTCTGTTCCCGCCCCTGGATGATGATTGGCTCCAGGTTTCGAGACGCCGCTACAGCGGCCAGTTCGCAGGCGGTGAATTTGACCGCCTCCCTGTCGACCCCATGATGCTCGGCCACGCCACCGTGGCCTGCGGATACCGCATCCGCGACTTCTACGAGCGGCCGGAGCTCGGCGCCCACTGCCTGGCTTACGCACAGGAGCTCTACGACCTCCTGCCGGTCACCAAGTACTACTTCGCCCACGCCTGGCTCCCGGAGCTGGGAGTCAGGCTGCGGCCGATGGAGCTCACCGCCCCGGTCCCCGAGAACGTGGTCGTCAACGACCCGGAGGACGTGGAGAAGCTCCGCGTGCCGGATGTGGACGAGATCAAGAAGGGATACACCTACAACCGCCTGGTGCAGGGATACACCTACATCCAGAAGGAACTCCCGGAGCGCTTCGTCCCCATCGCCTACTGCCCGGAGCCGGTGGGCTCGGGAGCCTCGCTCTGCGGCCTGGAGCAGTTCCTGCTCTACACCCTCATGGACATGGACATCGCCCAGAAGCTGGTCCGCACCTATGTGGACACCGCCATCAACGGCGCTGATGCCATCGCCCAGCGCTACGGCTCGGCCACCATCACCACCGGCGCGGTCTTCGCCAACAGCGACATCATGGACCCCGCCACCATCGAGGCCCTCTCGCCCCACAACATCGTGCACCTGGTGAAGCAGGCCTTCATGCGCGGGGCTGGCCCGCAGATCTTCTACCACTTCTGCGGCAACCACGGCGACGACTACCACCTCTTTACGGACACCTTGATCTTCTCGCCCTTCACCATCATACAGATGGGATACATGGGTCAGAACCACTTCCCGGGCGCCCTCCTGAAGGAGCTCTTCGGCACCCGTGCCACCGTCATGGCCTCGATTGACACCAAGATGTTCACGGTCCCCAACCCCAAGGCTATCTACAACGCCTGCAAGGAGCAGCTGCTCGGTGCGAGGGACAGCCCCAACGGCTGCATACTGGGAACCTGCTGCGAGGTCCCGCCCTTCTCGCCCCCCGGCAACATACTGGCCATGGTGAGAGCGGCGGAGGATTACGGCAGCTACGGCATGTGGTGATCCTTTCCAGCAACCTTATTTAACGGTCGCGGGGCATTCCTCCCTGATGCCCAGGGAAGCGAAAGCATTCAGTTTCATCCATTGCGCCGACCTTCACCTGGACAGTCCTTTCCTGGGATTGTCGCTCACCGATGGCGCCATCGCCGAGAGGCTGCGGAAGGCCCCTCTCGAGGCGTTACGGAACATCATCGACCTCGCGATCCGAGAGAGGGTGGACTTCATCCTCTTCGCGGGGGACGTCTTTGACTCCAGGGTGAGGAGTCCCCGCTCCCGCATGGCCCTCCGGGACGCCCTCAACCGGGCGGCGAGGGCGGGAATCAGGAGCTACGTCGCCCACGGCAACCACGACCACCTCGGCACCGACATGGGAGTGCCGCTATGGAACGAGGAGATGGGCGACATGGTGCACATCTTCGGCGCCCAACCGGAGACTATCGATGTTCTTCGCAATGACGAGCTGATTGCCCGCATCACCGGCGTGAGCCACGACCGGGACAAGCTCAACGAGAACCTCGCCGCCAGCATGCGCGGCGTTCCGGGAAGCTTCAACATCGGCCTCCTTCACTGCAACATCGGAACGGTGTCCGATGTGCTTCCCTACGCCCCCTGCAGCCTAGGCGACCTCATGGACAAGGGCATCGACTACTGGGCCCTAGGCCACATTCACAAGCGACAGGTCCTCCACGAGAACCCCCACGTCGTCTACTCCGGCAACACCCAGGGCCGTCACGCCAACGAGACCGGCGCGAAGGGCGTCTATCTCGTCCAAGTGAGGCATGGCCGCCTGGAGAGCCTCGACTTCCACGCCGTGGACACGGTCCGCTGGGAGAGGAAGGAGCTGGACGTCTCAGATTTAGAGACGGATGAGGATGTCGTGGAAGCCACCCGCCTGGAGCGCTATCCTCTGTTGACTCTGCAGCGGCTGACTCTGGTCGGCAGGACTCCTCTGGACGCCACTCTGCGCATTCCCGGCCGATTGGAGGAGCTGCGCGAACTGATGAACGAGGGCCAGCTCTGGGTGGAGTCCATTGAGCTGAAGACTCGTCCTCCTATAGATTTGGAGGCGAGGAGAGGTGGTGAGGACCTGCTGGCGGAGACTCTCCAGCAGGGAGACCGGCTCCGCAGTGAAGGCCCGAAGACCATTTTGGAAAAGATACTCGAACGCGCTGCCAACATCCAGGGAAACCGTATGCGGCCTTACCTTGACTTGCTGGACGACGAGGAGTTCCTGGACCTCATAGAGGAAGCCGAGATCTGGTGCGCCGACATGATGCTGGAGGCCGACTGATGCGCCTCCAGGCCCTGGAGATTGAGAGCTTCAGCAAGCTCAAGGACCTGAAGATAAAGGCATTCAGTCCCGGCGTGACCGTCATTCACGGCATGAACGAGAGCGGCAAGACCACTCTCATGGAGTTCATCCGCAGCGGGATGTTTTCCCATAATCAGAGAAAACGATATCCCAACCCCCAGGATGGCGACCGAGGCATACTTCACTTCGTCATGGATGACGGCGAGTCGATGCGCATCGAGAGGGAAAAGAACAGAATCAGTCGCCCAGAGGGCGGACCTTTGCCGGATGACATCTTCGCCATGGACCTCATCACCTATGAGGGCATATTCGCCATGGGTCTCGAAAACCTCGAGAAGGGGGTCACCGAGAATAAGAGCATCAAAAACCGCTTCCTTAACGTGGCCGGCGCCAGTGGATTGAACAGTGCCATCAGCGCCTGTGAGACGGAGATATCCTCCCTCTTAGCAGGTCGTCGGAGCAGAGATCCGAAGACCTTGCTCGACCGCGCCATGCTGAATGTCGATAATCTGCAGGCGGAGCTAGCTGAGCTGCAAGACGAAATGGACCAGCACGAGAGCCTGATGCAGGAGCAGGAAGAGGCCGAAGAGGGAGTCTCTCGGCTACTATCGAGTCGGGAAGAGCTTCTGAGCGAGCTTAGAAGGCATCAGAGACTGGGAGAGCAGTGGGGGAACTGGCTGCGATTGACCTCCCTTGAGGATGAGGTTCGCACTCTTGCCCCTGCAGAGTCATTCCCCCGTGACGGCTTGCGGGAGATGGAGAGCCTGCAGAAGGACATCAAATCCGCCGATTATGCGTTGCGAGATCTAAACCTCGAGCTGGAGAGGCTCCGAGAGTCACTGTCAAATCACGAGAGAGATGCCATCCTGGACCATGATCCCCAGGTTCGTCGCCTACAGGGGCTGGTTGGGGCCTATCGCTTCAGGCGGGAGACCACGGCAGAGCTGCGAGAGGCCATCCGCCTCCTGGAGACGGGCCTGAAGCAGGAGAGCGCTTCATTGGGATGGTCGGTAGACCTCTTCTCAGTGCCTATTGACCTGGAGCTGGAGTCCGGCCTCAGGCTCCTGGAGGGATCCATGCGAGACCTTCGCGACAGGGACCTGTCCCTGAGCGCTCTAATCGAGGCCAACGACAGTCTTCAGCTGGAATCCGACCGGCAGGATTGGGACGGCCTGCGACTTCTCTCCCGCTATCGGGAGGATGTCACCTCCTTGGAGAAGGAGATAGCCCTGGATCAATCTCTTCAGAGGCACCGCCGCAGCCTGATTTCGTCACTCTCCGGAATCTCCATCGCTCTCGGAGTGGGGGTGGCCGCACTGGCGTCGCAGGTGATTCCCGGCATCGCCCTCCTGCTGGCCGGCGGCGTGGGCCTATTCTACGCATTGTATGTCTTACCACAGGATGGCAAGATTCCCTCTTCCTTGCAAGAACGACGCGAGGCCTTGAATATCAGAGAGGAGGAGATGCGGGCAAACGGCCTCGACCCCACGCAGGAGATGGAGCTGTCCATATCCGCCCTGCAGGAGAGCCACGCCCGCGGCCTACAGGACGACGCCAAGGTCAATAGGAGAGAGGAGCTGCAAAAGCAGCAGGCGGAATTGAAGGAGGAGCGGGAGAAGAAAGCCGAGGAGCTCAGAGCCCTCCTCAGCAGCAAAGGCCTGCCTCCCTCTCTGGACATCGTCAGTGCCAGGGAGTCCATTCCCCGCCTGCAGTCTTTGCAGAAGGATGACCGCGAGCTGAAGCAGCAGCGTGAGAAGCTATTGGCGCATGAGAATCAAGAACGGGAGGAGGATGAGGAGATGGAGGCCCTCTGCCGAGAGCTTGGCATGGAGTGCCCCGACTTCCCCACCGGCGCCGCCCTGCTCAGCGAGCGCCTCGGTCAGGCGAAGAGTGGACAGATAGCTCACGAGCGAAATCAGGAGCAGGAGAGCCGCAAGCTGCAGGACAAGCAGGTTCTCGAGGAGGAACTCGCCCTGCTCCGAGAGCAATGGGCAGAGCTTCTCGGAGATATGGATGAGGAGAGCTTCAGGCTCATGGGCGAGAACTATAATCTGCTCAAGCGGAAGGAGCAGGAGATGACGAGCCTGCGCAACTCCATGCTGGAGGCCTTCGGAGGAGAGGAGAGCTTCAACAAGGCCATCCAATCCATGCGCGAGACCGAACTCTTCGATCTCGAGGCGCGCGAGAGCAGCCTCTCGCTACAGTTCGAGGAGCGGGACCGCGAGGTGCAGGAGGCCAGCGAGCGGATCGGCAGCATCAAGCTAGAGCTGGAGAAGCTGAGGACCGATGAGAAGATATCCCTCCTCGCTCAGAATCTCGAGGGCGAGCGGGCCGAGGCCATGCTCTTGACAAAGAGATACGCCCGCGCCGCCCTTGCCCTGCAGCTCATGGAGGCCGCTCGGGACCGCTTTATGAAGGAGAGGCAGCCTAGCGTCATCAGCTCCGCCAACCGCTATCTTGAGATGATGACCGAGGGTCGCTACGAGATGATACTGGACATGAGCAGCATGGAGGTTACCGTGGAGGAGAGGGACGGCCTGGAGCAGAAGGGCGACGGGCAGTGGAGCAGTGGACTCGGCGACCAGATACAGCTCTCTCTGCGCTTGGCGATGGCAGAGGAGATGGGGAAACGGGAGTCGTTGCCGCTGATGCTTGACGACGTTTTGGTGCGCTTCGACCAAGTCCGCAAGGACGGCGCCGCCAAGGCCATACACGCCTTCTCCTCCCAAGGGAGGCAGGCCCTGATCTTCACCTGCGACAAGGGAACCATCAGCGCCTTCCAGAACCTCCCGGGAGTTACTTTCCTCCGTCTCAAGAACGGTCAGGTGCTGCCGGAGAAGGATGCCCTCAGCCTGTCGGTCTAGGAGTCTGGGGCAACCAAAATATTTATAAGCGGTTCATTGATTCACATCCAAGGGAAAACCCATCCCCGATTCACTGATCACCAATCACAATCACCTTACTCCCTGAGTAGAGAGTGACGGAGGCCCGTGGGGCCCGCGTCAATCTAAGCCCAGCCATGGCGGCTGGAGATAAGCACCGGAGAGGGACCGAGGCCCTCGGCAACGCCAGACGGCCACGGTAAGATGGCAAGTTTTCCCGCAATGCACCAGAAGGTGAATTCGCATGAATATAGATCCAAGCACGACTAAGTACATGGTCAAAGCAAAGCTGACAGCTGACGGAGTTGTGGAGAAGCCCGATGTCGTGGGCGCCATATTCGGTCAGACTGAGGGGCTCCTCGGTGAGGAGCTCGATCTCCGCGACCTGCAGAAGTCCGGTCGCATCGGCCGCATCGGTGTGGATGTCTCTTCCCGGTCCGGCAAGTCCGACGGAACCATCAACGTTCCCTCCAGCCTCGACCAGGTTGAGACCGTCATACTCGCCTCCGCCCTGGAGACCATAGACCGCGTCGGCCCCTGCCGCGCCAAGATTCAGATCACCAGCATCGAGGACGTTCGGGTGTCCAAGCGGGAGATGATCATCGACCGCGCCAAGGAGCTCCTCAACGACCTCATCAGCAGCTCCAAGAGCACCAGCCTCGACCTCACCGAGAGCGTCAAGCAGAGCGTGCAGGTGGAGGAGATCACCATCTTCGGTGACGAGAGGCTCCCCGCCGGCCCCGCTGTCAGAGACTCTGACGCCATCATTCTCGTCGAGGGCCGCTCCGATGTCCTCAACCTGCTCCGCTCCGGCATCAAGAACGCCGTGGCAGTGGAGGGCACCAACATACCCAAGAGCGTGCAGGAGCTCACCAAGGAGAGGGTCAGCACCGCCTTCGTCGACGGCGACCGCGGCGGCGACCTCATCCTCCGCGAGCTCTTCCAGGTGGCGGACATCGACTTCGTGGCCCGCGGTCCCCGCGGCCTCGAGGTTGAAGACCTCACCCCCAAGCAGATCACCAAGGCGCTGAAGAACAAGATCTCCGCTGAGCAGTACAAGGAGACCAACAACATCAGCGACACCGAGAACGGAGCCGCCGACAACGGCCGCCAGCGCGGCAACGGTCGCGGCCGCCGCCAGCGGGAGGAACCCGCGGAGAGGGAGCCCCGACAGAGGGCCCCGCGCCGCGAGGAGAAGTTCGACACCGAGAAGGCGGAGAAGTTCAAGAAGAGGGAGGCCCCCCGCGAGCGCGACACCGAGAAGGAGCCCAGGGAGGCACGGGAGCCTCGCGAGAGGAAGGCCCCGGCCCGCCCCGTCAAGAAGCTCACCGCTGAGCAGGAGAAGTACCGCGACATACTCTCCGAGCTGAGCACCACCCGCAACGCCCGCCTGCTGGACGAGTCCAGCGAGCTGGTCCGGGAGGTCGAGGTGAAGAACCTGGTCAAGGACCTGCGCGAGGACGCCGCCGGCATCGACTCCATCGTCTTCGACGGCGTGGTCTCCCAGCGGATCCTGGACATCGCTGTCACCAGCGAGATCAAGACTGTAGTGGGAAGCAAGATGGGTGCGGTCAGCAAGCTGCCGGCCGAGGTCACCATCTGGACCCGCGACGACTTGAACTGAGGCAGAAGAATGGGAGAAGGAGCCTGGGAGAAGATTGCTGCGCTCGAGAGCACCGCCGGCATACTCATCCCCAGCGACCCGCTTGATCGGGTCCTGGGGCAGGAGGAGGTTATTGAGCTGGCGCGCATTGCGGCGAGGCAGCGGCGACATCTTCTTCTGGTGGGCCCTCCGGGCACCGGGAAGTCCATGGTGGCCCAGGCCCTTGCTCTGCACCTCCCCCAACCCCGCCAAGAGCTGCGGGTGGTCCACAACCCCGAGAATCCCGAGCGTCCCTTCCTGGAAGTCCTGGACGAGGGTCGCATCCACAGCGAGAGGAGCTCCCGCAGCGGCGCCTCCGGCCAGCTCATTCGGCCGGAGGAGGCCCCCGCCAACGTGGCGGAGCGGCTCGGCTACCTCTGCCGCCACTGCCACGGCTACTCCTCTCACAGCGAGAGGATATGCCCCCACTGCAGCAAGGCGAAGCTCGAGGCGGACCGAAGCTCCAACCCCTTCGGGGACATACTGGACGGCATGATCGAGGTGACCATGAAGGCCATGCCGCAGGTCTCCTTCGGCAAGGAGAAGGTCACCACCACCCGCCAGCGCGACGGCCGCGAGGAGGTCGTGGTCTTCGAGCGGGCCGACGAATTGATCCGTGTTCTGGACCAGGAGGCCCTGGAGAAGAGGCGAGAGCTGGAGAAGACCTCCAATCAGAAGGTCCTCGTCAAGCTGGACCGCAACCCCTTCGTCATGGCCACCGGCGCCTCCGAGACCGAGCTTCTCGGCGACGTTCGCCATGACCCTTACGGCGGCCACCAGACTCTGGGCAGCGCGCCCTACGAGAGAGTGGTCGCCGGCACGATTCACGAGGCCCACGAGGGAGTTCTCTTCATCGACGAGATATCCCACCTAGGCCAGATGCAGAGGTACATACTGACCGCCATGCAGGAGGGGAACTTCCCGATCTCCGGCCGTAACCCCCAGAGCGCCGGCGCCAGCGTCCGCGTGGACGCGGTGCCCTGCGACTTCATCCTGGTCGCGGCCTGCAACATCCAGGACCTGGAGAACATCCTCTCCCCCCTGCGATCGCGCATCATAGGGGGAGGCTACGAGGTCCTCATGGACACCAGCTTCCCCGACACCCCCGCCAACCGGGCTCGCTACGCCCAGTTCGTGGCGCAGGAGATCCACATGGACGGGCGCATACCCCATGCCACCATCGAGGCCGTGGAGGCCCTCATCCAGGAGGGCCGGAGCCGCGCCCGCATCATCGATGACCGCGTGAACCATCTCACCCTCAGGCTGAGGGAGATGGGCGGTCTGATCAGAGCCGCCGGGGACCTGGCGGTGCAGGAGGAGTCCGCGCTCATAGAGAGCGACCACATCGCCCGCGCCCTGAAGCGCTCCCGCCCCGTGGAGGAGCAGATCAAGGAGCGTTACGGATCCTACATGCGCGGACTGTCGTCTGACGTCTCCGACTCGCAGAGAGAGAAATCTCCATACTACTTACATAACCAGCATATCGGGGATCAGATGTACCACTGATGAGGCGGCGCATCAATAGCCCGTCTCCCCCGTCCCGATAGTACTCGGGCACCAGCCCGATGACCTGGAACCCCCAGCGCTGGTAGAACTCTATGGCCCGATGGTTGTCCGGCCTGACCTCCAGGCGCACCGCCTTGCCGCCCCGTGCTCCCACGCGGCGCAGGAAGTTCTGCATGAGCATGGAACCCATGCCCATGCTGCGATAGTGGGGACGGATGGCGAACATCATAATCCGCGCCTCCTCCCGGTCCACCCAGGAGCCCAGCAGGAAGCCCATGACTTCCCCGTCCGGGGCGATCATGAGCAGCTGTCCTCGCGGCCAGGCCTGATGGAGCAGCTGCAGGACCTCGATGGGGTACTCCTCGCTTAGCGACTCGTTCACCAGGCCCAGCATGTCGGGCAGCATCTCCGGCGGCAGTTCCTTCACTATCACGCCAGTTGAATCATCATTCGGCGTTAATACTGTTGCTTCCGACGCTTCCTCCCACCCTGGCGCATGCGGAAGAGGACGATGGCCAGCGGAGGCAGCAGCAGAGGGGGGCCGGCCCAGATCAGCCATCCTGACGTCCCCTCCTCGACGGGAGCCATGACGCTCACGTGCAGGGCGTAGCTGGCGGCCCGGCCCAGATTGTCGGAGACCGTCAGGGTCACCTCGTGCAGGCCCGGGTCAAGGGTGAGCACTTGCCTCTCCCCATGCCCAACCTCTTGCCCGGAGAGCCTCCAGGTGTGGTTGCTGGCCGTTCCCCCTTCCACCTTGGCGCTGAGCACGATCGGCTCTCCCGCCACGCAGGGCTCCCTCAGCAGCTCTATCTCCACGCTGAAGCCGGCCAGGATGTCTCCCCAGTCGCGGAGGAAGGCCTGGGCGAAGAAGTTGGCCAGCTCCTTGCTCTGGGCGAGGATCCCTAACTCCCGGTTGCGGAGCAGGGAGGCGTCCACCCAGTTTATGGAGGAGACCAGCACGCTGTTGTCCACCAGCAGGCCCTTGTTGTGTATCAGGTTGTAGTCATCGTGGTCGGGCGACAGGCAGGCCTGCATGAGGGAGACCTCCTCGAGTACAGCTACCACATCGGCGTTGTCCTTGCTGCTGGAGAGCCAGGAGGCGTCCAGCATGATGCGGGAATCCACGCCGCGCTCGGCGGCCTCCATCATCCAGCGCAACGGGCGGTCCTCCTCCGTCCAAGCGAGCTGGGTGTAGAACTGCTGGGCGTAGGCCCGGCTGACAGCGGAGTCCAGGATCTCCTGCATGCGGCTGTGGGAGTTGTCCGGGGAGAGGACTATGCTCAGAGTCGCGGGAGCGCGCAGGCCGTCCACCAGCTGCGTAGGGGTGTAGCCATGGGCAGGAAGCTCCAGGCCGACGGCATCGGGATAGCAGCTGCGGAAGTCAACGATGTCCGGATAGGCGAACGAGGAGTCCTCGAGGAAGACATCCCGCAGCTGGCCGGCAAGTCCCGAGCTCAGCATGCTCATGCCCCAGCCGCGGTTGCCGGTCAGAGAGGAGTCCTGCCAGTTCTCCGAGGTCACCAGGACCCTGTTGCCATCGATGATGGCGTACTTGTTGTGCAGGTAGTCGTAGCGTCGGTAGCCGTCGGCACTGCATATCAAGCGCAGGTCGCAGCCCGCCTCGGACAGCGCGGCCATGATGGAGAGGGCCCTCTCCGTAACGCCGCCGACGGGGTTGCCCTCCATGAGTATCCTCACCTCCCTTCCCTTGTGAGCCAGCTCGGCCAGGGCGGAGGCGATGCTCAGGTTGCCCAGTTGATAGATTGAGACGCATATCTCCCGGTCGACGAAGTAGATTTCCCGCATGATGCGCGAGTAGGCCTCATCCGGGAAGAGGAAGGGCTCCACCGTCCCCTCCCAGGGTATCGCCTCATGCTGGGACCTTCCCAGCGAGCTGAGCGACCAATCGACAGAGCTGTTGCTGTCCTGTCCCGGCAAGCGGATTGCCGCCCGGCCCTTGCCGATCTTGGGGAAGGCGGAGCCGGTCCAGCCGGGGATGTCCACGTCCCCGGAGCCGTAGACGAAGGCGTCCAGCAGATTGTCGCCGTCATAGAGCGATATCTCATCACCGGCGTCGGCGAGTATGAAGCGGCCACGGCTGCTGACCTCCTCCGAGGGGAAGATGAAGCTCCTGCCCTCCAGCGGCAGCGAGAACTCCCCGGAGAGGAAGTGCGCCTTCTCCCCAGGTAAGAGGAGGTGCTCCACTTCCACCGTAAGCGTCCCCTCCCCGTCGGTTATGGAGAGGCCGTGGAGGTCAACCGGCGAGCCACCGTCGTTGCGTATGGAGAAGAGCTCCACGCCATAGGCGGGCATGACAGCATCGAGAAGAAGAAATCCGTCGTCTGGGGGGGAAGCGACGGATGATGAGGATGCCAGCAGCAGCAGTATGATCGGGAGCACAACAGAGAGCGGCCGTGACATCCTCATCATAACCAGCTAGCGCTGGGATGGAGATAAAGTGAGGCTCTACACGTAGTGTAAGCCTGATTAAATCAGCCGCACCAGGTCCAGCAGGGCTGCCCTGGGGTCCTTGGCCTTGACGACTCCAGAGGCCAGCAGGACGCCCTCGGCGCCCAGCTCCAGCGCCGCCCGCACGTCCTCGCCGGTCTTGATGCCAGCTCCGCAGAGCAGGCGCACGGAGGCGTTGGCCTTCTTGACCGCGTCCACGGCGTCGGAGACCACTTCCGGGTTGGCGTCAGTGACCGAGACGTCACCGCCGATCAGCTCCGGCGGCTCCACCGCCACGAAGTCGGGCGAATAGAAGGCCGCGGCCCCGGAGCTGGCGACCGAGTCCGTGCAGACTATGGTCTTCAGCCCCTGGGCGCGGCACATGGCCACGCTGTCCTGTATGTCGGTGAGCAGGACCCGGTGCTCGGAGTGGTTGATGAGACTGCCCCCGGCGCCGGCGGCGGCCAGCATGGACGGGGTGACCCATCCGGTGGCCGAGCCTGGGCTGCGGGGGTCGCAGTGCTGCGACAGCACCGGAATGCTGACATTCCTGGCCACTTCCGCAAGCTCCACCATGGGAGGGCAGACGGCGATGCTGACGCCGGACTCCTCCGCCACCTCCTGGCAGCGGAGGGCGAGCTCCAGAGCGCCGGGCCCGTCCACCTCCTGGTAGGCCTTGAAATTTACAACCACTATCGGCGTCTTCATCTTCTCAGAGATCCTGGAAGCGAGGCGTCAACTGCTCGAGCACCGCGGGGCGGGTGGTGTACTCCATCTCCTCGGGGGAGAGGATTGCAGGCATGAAGGGGCCGTGGCCGCGCAGCATCTTGCAGACCCGCACCGACTCGTTGCGAACCTCATCCCATACCTGGCCGGCAAAGAAGTCGATGGGCTGGTGGTCTCCGGGAGCGGCGTCCATGGGCTCCAGGCCCTGGAAGCGCCCGTCGTTGAGCTGGAAGCCTATGCAACAGACCCGCGGGGGCCCGTCGAAGTAGGTGGGGTCGGAGTCCTCCACCGAGCAGGGGTAGAAGGCACCGTGGTGGGAGCCGCGCATCCAGCCGGCGACGATCATCGCGTTCATGTAAGGCTGGAGGTACTCGCCCACGGCGGGAAGCCCGCTCTGGGCGCGGCAGACGCAGACGGGGTCGTCCTTGCCCACGTACTTGCCGGCGGTGAGGTTCAGCTTGTCGGTGCTGACCACCGCGGCGGTGCCGAGCCCCACGCGGCTCTCGATCCTCTTGATGGCGTAGCGGGTGGTGTCGCCCAGGAGGCTGAGGATGTCATAGGTCTCCTCCGGGGATGACATGACCACCTTCTTGGAGTCGATGACGTCGTGTATCTCCACGTCGAATCCCTTCTTGGCCCGGGGGTCGATGACCAGACCGGTGGTGGTGAAGGGGTCCAGGAATATGCGGGAGAGCGGCAGGGAGTAGGCAGAGGGATCGGTCTTGTCAGCCATGAAGAAGAGCAGGGGCTCAGAGCCGCGCTCCTCGAACTCGATCTCCGCCGTGCCGGGGCCGGCTCCCTTGATGTTGCCGCTGAAGGCATCGCAGAGGATGTCCTGACCGGCGGCGTAGAGCTTCATCTTCTTGGCGAGCTCGGTGGCATCCAGGAAGGCGTCCCAAGCGAGCTTGTGAATCTCACTGTTGTCCTCACCCTTGTAGTGGGACATGAGGAGGTTTATGTCGTCGCCGACGCGGGTGACGTAAAAGTCCCTCAACAGACCGGAGGCCACGCCCTCGGCGAGGACCTCCTTGCACTTCTCCATCATGGAGGGATGGGGCCGAGAGTGGCCCACGACGGATCCTATATCAGCTTTGATTACGGAAACTGTGACCTTATCAGACATTGTTATCCACCCGACTGACTTAATTAACCAATGAATACAAAGACATTATAAAATGTTTGACGCACTAACCAAGGACGCCGGGACCCTGTCCTGGAGGGGAGAGAAGCGTTGAGAATGCTCATAGGCGGGGAGTGGGCAGAGTCGGAGAGCGGGAGAAGGAGAGAGGTTCTAGACCCCGCTACGCTGGAGATTGTCGGCCATGTCCCGGAGGGAACGGAGGAGGATGCGGCGAGGGCCGTGGACGCCGCAGAGGATGCCTTCCCGGCCTGGTCCGCGCTGCCGGTGAGGGAGCGCGGGAAGATGCTCCTGGAGGCGGTTCGCCTCACTCATGATTCCTTATCGGAGCTATCCACCCTGCTCTCCCGGGAGCAGGGGAAGCCTCTGGCGGAGGCCCGCGGGGAGATCCTGGGCTACATCAACGTCCTGGAATGGTTCCAGAGCGTCTCCGGCTCCATGCGGGGGACCTTCATGGACGTCCCCGGCAGCGGTGACGGCATCATCGCCCACGAGCCGCTGGGAGTCTGTGCCGCCATCATCCCCTGGAACGTGCCCGCTCTGACCATGGCCTGGAAGATCGCTCCCGCCCTGGTCACCGGCAACTGCGTGGTGCTCAAGCCAGCCTCCGCCACGCCGCTCAGCAACCTGCTCCTGGCGTCCATATTCCAGGATGCGGGGCTTCCGGACGGCGTCCTGAACGTCGTCACCGGCCCCGGGGAGCAGGTGGGCGAGGCATTGGCCAGGCATCCTGCCGTCGACAAGGTCTCCTTCACCGGCTCCAGCGCCGTGGGAAAGAGGGTCGGCGGAATCGCCGGTGGCAATCTTAAGAGAGTCGGCCTGGAGCTGGGAGGCAGCGACCCCGCCATCGTCTGCGAGGATGTCGACCTCGCCAGCACTGCCAAGGCCATCGTCGCCGCCCGCCTCTACAACTGCGGCCAGGCCTGCACCTCCCTGAAGAGGCTCTATGTCATGGACTCGGTCGCCGACGAGCTGCAGCGCCTGCTGGTGAGCGAGATCGAGGCCATACGCGTCGGACGGGGCCTGGATGAGGGCGTCGGCATGGGCCCGCTCTACAGCGCCTCCGCCCGAGAGGAGGTCGAGAGGCAGCTTGCCGGCGACGCTGACAACATCATCATCGGCGGTTCTAGGCCGGAGCTCGGCCTGCCGGGTCATTTCCTTCAGCCCGCCCTGATCCGCGACCCTTCCCCTGGCTCCCCCCTCCTGCGGGAGGAGGTCTTCGGCCCCGCCCTGCCATTGACCGCAGTGTCCGACCTGGACGAGGCGCTGAGCATGGCCAACGACAGCCCCTACGGCCTGGGAGCGTCCATCTGGACCAAGGACCTGGACCGTGCCCGTCGCGCCGCCCGCGAGCTCCGGGCGGGGAGGGTGTGGGTGAACATGCACCTCCGGGTGCCGGTCGAGATGCCTTTCGGAGGCTGGGGAGACAGCGGCCTGGGCGCCGAGAACGGCCTCGAGGCCCTGCGGGAGCACCTCCGCAGCAAGTCCATCATCGTCGGCGGACGGCCATAGATTATTTATTCCCCCGCCCGATAGTCGCCCGTTTACCATGACTGCAGCTCTGAGAGACACCCAGACCATCTCCCTCGAGGACGAGGAGGTCACCGTGAGGGGATGGGTCCAGGAGATCAGGAACCTGGGCGGCATATCATTCATCATCATCAGGGACCGCTACGGAACCCTGCAGGTCACCGCCCCCAAGAAGAGAATCGAGCCCGAGCTCTTCCAGACCCTCACCACCCTCCCGCGGGAGTCCTCGGTGTCGGTGACCGGACTCGTGCAGTCCAGCAACCAGACCGCCCTGGGCCTGGAGCTCATACCTCAGGCCCTGGAGGTGCACTCCGTGGCCATGTCCCCCCTGCCGCTGGGCGTGGTGGACAAGGTCAACGTGGAGGCGGACACCCGCCTCAACAACCGCTTCATGGACATGAGGAGGCCGGAGGTCAGGGCCATCTTCGAGCTGAAGTCCCTTCTTCTCGAGCTCATAGCCGAGGGCATGAGGGACATGGGCTTCGTGCAGGTCAGCACCCCCAAGCTGGTCTCCTCCGGCGCCGAGGGAGGCTCCACCCTGTTCCAGGTGGACTACTTCGGCCGCCCGGCCTATCTCGCTCAGAGCCCGCAGCTCTACAAGCAGATGCTGATGTCCACCGGCCTGGACCAGGTCTTCGAGGTCGCCCCCGCCTTCCGGGCGGAGAACTCCCACACCGTGCGCCACGTCTCCGAGTTCCTCTCCTTCGACGGGGAGATGGCTTGGATCAGCTCACAGGAGGACATCATGGCCGTCATCGAGGAGCTCATGGCCTTCATCTTCCCGGCCATTGCCGAGAGGGGCGCCAAGGCGCTGGAGACCCTCGGCAAGGAGATCGTCGCCCCGCAGATGCCCTTCCCGGTGCTGCGCTACAGCGAGTGCCTGGAGATGCTCGCGGAGAAGGGCCTGGAGCTCGCCGAGGGCGAGGACCTCGGCACCGAGGGCGAGAGGATCATCGGCGAGATCATGGCCGAGAGGGGCAGCGACATGTACTGGATTGTGGAGTACCCCGAGGCCGAGAAGCCATTCTACATCATGGCCAAGGAGGGAGGACCCTACTCCTTCTCCTTCGACCTGGACTACAAGGGACAGGAGATCTCCTCCGGCGGCCAGAGGGAGCACCGCTACGAGCTGCTGATGGAGCGCTTGGAGGACAAGGGCCTGGACCCGGCGGACTTCGAGTCCTACCTGGACGCCTTCCGCTACGGCATGCCCCCCCACGGGGGATGGGGCATCGGCGTGGAGAGGCTGCTGGTGAAGATGCTCGACCTCCCCAACATCCGGGAGGCCATTATCTTCCCCCGGGATGTCAACCGGCTCAGCCCCTAGGCAATTTCGGCCAACCCCTCTAAAGTAATTATATACCGTACGCCGAATTCGAGGCGATGGGTTCGACTTACGAGCGTGAGCTCAGAAACATACTTTCCGGGGACGAGAAGGCTCTGCACAGCATGACCAGGACCGGCCCGGAGGAGGACAAGGATGGCTATCGCCTGCTGCAGGACAACCCCTTCCTGGTCATCAGGGCCGCCGGATCCCTGGGCGTGGACCTCGTGGCGCTGCGCTGGGACTGCAGCTTCCCCATCGAGGTCAAGAGCTCTCGCACCGACGTGCTCCACTTCAGCTCCAGCGCCCGCCTCATGGAGCAGGCCGAGAAGATGATGGACGACTGCTCCCGCTCCAGCCTCATGCCCATGTACGCCTACCGCCTGAAAGGTGTGCGCGGGGACCCTTGGCGAATCTTCTCCCTTCCCACCAAGGACGTGTTCAAGGGAAGGCTGGGACTCATCCAGCGGCGTATACCCGTCATCGAGTGCAACAAGAACGGGAACTACATCATGCGCTGGAAGGACGGCATGAAGCTCAGCACCCTGCTCTCCTACCTGGACTACATCGCCGCCAACACCAGCGAGATGGAGTGAGGGGGCCGTCAGCACTCATAGGGCTCATCACAGATCAGCCGGGATTCTCCTCATCCGGCCCTCCTCGAGGGGGGATATGGAGAACATTTATTAAGATGGAATCGAAGCCTGGTTGAGGTCGTCCATGCATGCCGCGGTCTTTCTCTTCATGGTTTTCATGATATCGTTCACCGGTGCCCTGTCGCCG
>CAYXFQ010000012.1:0-16926 GCA_964464345.1 uncultured Methanomassiliicoccales archaeon
GGGACCCTGCGCCAGGCCTGCGATGAGAGCATCGTGCTGAGCGTGAAGGGAGGGGCCCTGCGCATCTCCCTCGCCGGAGGGGAGGAGTCATTGCTCCCCCTGGCGCCGGGGCAGACCTCCTTCCGGGGATTCCAGGAGGCCTGAGATGGGCCGCACCCTCCCCACCTATCGTCAGCTGATGGAGATGACCATCTCCGACTGGGAAGGCTTCCGCCGCGCCTTGAGCGGGCAGGACCGGGAGGCATTCGACTCCCTGATGCGCCGGGCGAGGGAGCATGCCTGCTCCGGCACCAACGCCGCCGCCTGCGACCCCAGCGAGACCATGATTCTCTCCATGCTGCTGGAGCATGAGAAGGAGATCCGCCGCCTGAGGAAGGAAGAGGGCGAATGAGGGGATGGATCCTCGACTGCTATCCCGACCCGGAGGGAGAGGGGGTGATCACCTGGCTGCTGGGGCAGGAGCGGGCCCTGCGCATCAGCGAGAGGGGTCCCGAGCTCTCATTCTACGTCTCCGGGGACGGCCTTCCAGACCTGGCTCGCGACTTGGAGGGGGCAGGGGCCAGACCCTCCATGGTCCGCCGCCGCACCGAGCTTGGCGGCGATCTCCGCGAGGTCCTGAGGGTGGGAGTGGAGAATCCCCGTCAGCTCAATCGCCTGGCTCGGGCTGTCGACCGCTGGGGAGGCTACCGCCGCTATCGCCTCTACAACGTGGACCTGGGCGTCGGCCAGCGCTATCTCCTGCCTCGCAAGCTCTTCCCGCTGGGCCTGGCCGACTATGATGGGAGCATGCGCATGCTGGAGTCCCGGCTGGCGCTGGACTATGCTCCACCGCCTCTGCGCATCTCCAACCTGGCCATGGACTGGGGGCCGGGCCACCGGCCGCTCTCCGACGATCCCCTGCGCTCCCTCTCCCTGGACGGGGAGACATGGGACGGCAGGGAGGAGGACATGCTCCGATCCCTCCAGGAGGCCATGCACCGTCGGGACCCCGACCTGCTGCTGATGCATCGGGGAGACTCCGCCGGCCTGAGCCACATCTTCCGCCGCGCATCGTCGCTGGGCCTGGAGGGCTTCGAGCTTGGCCGGGAGGGGGGCCTGAGGACCCGCTCCGAGGGAAGCTACCAGAGCTATGGCCAGACCATCTACCGGCCCGCCGCCGCCATGCTGCGGGGGCGCCTCCACCTCGACAGCTCCTCCTTCATGTTCCGGGAGGGAGGCCTGGCGGGGCTGATCGACCTCTCCCGTCTCTCCGGCGTTCCCCTGCAGGAGCTCAGCCGCCTCACTCCCGGCAGCGCCATCAGCTCCATGCAGATGGACCAGGCCCTGCGCAGCGGCCATCTGGTGGCCTGGAAGAAGAATCGCCCGGAGGACTTCAAGACCGCCCGCCAGCTCCTGCTCTCAGATCGGGGAGGGATGATATTCCAGCCGCAGCCCGGTGTCTACGAGGACGTGGCGGAGCTGGACTTCTCCTCCCTCTATCCCAGCATAATCGTGAACTTCAACATCTCTCCCGAGACTCTGCAGTGCCCCTGCTGCACGGAGGGAGGGATGCTGGTCCCCGGCCTCGGCTACAGGATCTGCGAGCGCCAGACGGGCATGCTCCCCCAGGTGCTCCGACCGGTCATCACCCGCCGCCGGGCGCTCAAGGCCATGATGGAGAGCCATCCGGAGCGCAGGGAGGAGCTGGAGGGCCGGGTGGGGATACTGAAGTGGCTGCTGGTGACCTGCTTCGGCTACACCGGCTACCGCAACGCCCGCTTCGGGAGGATAGAGTGCCACGAGGCCATAACCGCCTACGGGCGGGAGATACTGCTCCGCAGCGCCGAGATGGCGGAGGAGGGCGGCTTCCAGGTCCTGCATGGAATCGTGGACTCCCTCTGGCTGCAGGGGGACGGCGACCTGGCGAGCTACCGCTCCCGCGTGGACAAGGAGTACGGCATCCCGCTGGAGATGGAGGGGATCTACAGCTGGCTGGTCCTCCTCCCCCGCCATGACGGCATGGGGGCCCTGAATCGCTACTACGGGGCATTCCAGGACGGGAGGGTGAAGATGAGGGGCGTGGCGGCGCGGCGACGGGACTGCCCTCCCTTCCTCTATAACTTCCAGGTGAATGCCATGGAGTTGCTGGCGGAGGGGAAGGGCGTCGAGGGCTTCCGGGCCCATGTTCCCGCAGTCATGGAGCTTCTCCGCGAATCTCATGAGCGCATACTCTCCGGGGAGGTTCCCCGCGAGGAGCTGGTGATGACTCGCCGCATCTCCCGCCCGCTGGAAGAGTATCAGCAGATGGGCCACGGCGCCCTCGCCCTGCGCCACATGGAGGAGCAGGGCCAGGAGATACGGCCGGGGGAGTCGCTCCGCTACGTGGTCCGGGATGCCGGCTCTCCGCATATGGAGCGAAGGATAGACATCTCCGGGCTCCAGGGGGACGGGGCCTATGACCGCGCCCACTACGCCGAGATGCTGCTGCGGGGAGGGGAGGAGCTGCTCTCTCCCTTGGGCTGGGACCGCGAGAGGCTGCGGCAGTGGCTGCGAGGGCGTGGAGATCAGATGCTCATGGGATCCAGGCCGGTGTAGAAGAGCAGCACCGGCAGGAGCATGCAGGCGGCCAGGTGGACCCGGTTCACGCCCACGGCGGTGGGAAGCAGGCCCAGCACGGTGCCGGCGGCCATGACCAGGAGCCCGGAGGGGCCGGTCATGAGCGCCACCAGTGCCACCATGAAGACTATCACCAGCTTCACCACGCGCCCGAGGTCCATCCCGCCCATGCGCCTGGCCATGGCGCGTCCGGAGGCCTGGGTGGCGAGGTAGCCGAGCAGGGAGGCGGCCAGCACCACCAGCGTCAGGACGCAGAAGCAGAACATCCCCGGGCCTGGAAGCGAGTCGCCCATGAGGTCCCCCACCACGATCATGGTCCCGGAGCGGCCGTTGCCGGTGATGGCCAGTGTCAGGAGGGAGAACACGGTGGAGGCGCTGCCGACCGAGGCCACCATGGATATGAACCTCTCCGGCACGCGCTCGGGGGAGCTCACCGATGCCAGGGCGCTGCCGGCGGTGGCGGTAATGCCCGGGAACCAGCCCACCACCGCTCCTGCGAATATCCCCTTGAGCGCCGGCATGGGCCGGCCAAGCACCCTCTCGGGCATGTCCTGCTCCGGCAGAGGGCCCCCGCGTGACGACAGCAGCATCGCCGGCAGCCCGAAGAGCCCGGTGAGCAGGGGAAGCATGACATCCCCTCCCGGCAGGACCTGCCATTCCGGGAGCCGGGCCGACATGCAGAGGTATCCCAGCCCGCCGGAGAGTGTCATCAGCAGCATCGCCCAGCGGCGGTCATGCCCTGGGTCCTCCCTCAGCAGAAGGAGGAGCACGGTGGCGACGATTACGTAGGGGGTGGCCGCCCGCAGCATCCCCTCCATCTCGGTTGTCAAGGCTAGGATGAGAGGAAGGGAGAGGGCGCCGGCCACCAGGGCGCCCAGCAGGGAGCCCACTGCTGAAGCAGAGACCGCATCCACTCCCCGGCCGTCAAGGAGCATGCGGTGGCCAGGTAGGACGTTGAGCACCTCCTCCGGGCTGGGGACTCCCAGGAAAACGGAGGGGACGAAGTCCACGAAGGAGTGCACCACCGAGGCGGAGACCACCCAGGAGGCCACCAGCAGCGGAGCCCAGCCCGGCGGGGCCAGGGGAGAGAGCTGGCTCTCGAGAAGCGGATATGAGCTCAGCATCAGCACCGCCAGGGTGTTGACGTGTATGCCCGGCACCAGTCCGGTGAAGATGCCGGTGGCCGCACCCAGGAGGGTCATGCAGAGCAGCAGGTAGAGAAGCTGGAGCTCCATGCGGCCAAAGAATCATCGGCCGCGGCGATAAGGGAAGTTGCTACCTTCAGGCTTCGCTCAGTCGTAGTAGATGGTCTTGCCGTCAACCACGTCAACGCGGAGAAGGGACTTTATGCGCAGGCCCAGCTCCTCCTCCACCTCTTTCTTCTTGGCGGTCTTCTCGAAGACGGTGATGACGTCCACGACTTCCGCCCCGATCTTCATCAGGGCCTCGACTATGGCGCGCAGGGTGCCGCCGGTGCTGAGCACGTCGTCCACGACCACCACGCGGTCGCCGGCCTTGATGCCGTTGACGTAGAGGTCGCTGCGGGAGTAGCCGGTGACCTGGGACACGCTCACCTCTCCCGGCAGCCCGTAGCTGCGCTTGCGGATGATGTTGTAAGGTATCCCCAGGCGCAGCGCCACCGGGACGGCCAGGTGTATCCCCATGGCCTCGGGGGTGACGATGAGGTCGCAGTCGAAGTCGCCGATGCGGATGATGCCGTCCACGGCCTCCTGCAGGACCTCAGGGTCCATGTGAGGAACGCCGTCAGTGATGGGGTGGACGAAATAATGGTAGTCCCCCCGCTCCACTACCGGGCACTCCAGGACGCTCTGCTTCAGCTTCTCCAACATAGCATGTCAATATGCAGGCATCGGAAAAAGCTTTGCTTCAGTCCAGCAGCAGCGGGACGAACTCGAAGCGGCTGCTGTCGAAGAGGCCGCGATCGCTCATCTTCAGCGCCGGGATGACCAGGAGGCTCTGGAAGGCGAGGGTCATGAAGGGCGCGTTCAGGGGGCTGCCCATGCCCTCTACGAAGGCCTGCAGGCGCCTCTCCGCCGCCGCCAGCTCCGGGGCTGGATCGGTGCTCATGAGGCCGGCCACCGGCAGGGGGAGGGAGAAGTCATTCTCGCCGTCAGTGGCGTAGAAGCCGCCCCGCTTGGATATGGCGTTGGCGGCCTCCGCCATCAGCGCGGCGTCACTGGCGGCGATTATGATGTTGTGGGAGTCATGGGCCACCGTGGAGGCGATGGCCCCCTTCTTGATGCCCAGCCCGCGGATGAAGCCCAATGCCGGCGGAGCCTCCTGGTAGCGGTTGATGACCGCCAGGTGCATGACGTCGGCCTCAGGGTCGGCCAGGATGCGGCCGTCCCTGCGGGGAAGCTCCAGGTGGAGCTCCTCGCTCACTATCTGGTCCGGTATGAGGCCGATGACCCTGACGAGGCCATCGCCCCCCTCCGGCAGGAAGTCACCCTCCTCCCAGCTGCGAGCCAGGATGCGGGTGGGGCCCTCTATGGGATTGACCGGGAACAGGGCCGCGCCGTCCTTGGCGACCAGCTCCCCGCCTATGTAGACCTCCAGGACATCGAAGTCCTTCAGGTCCCTGACGACAGTCATGTCAGCGGGCATGCCCAGGTCCACGCAGCCTCCATCCAGATTGTAGTGCCGGGAGGGCCAGAGGCTGGCGGCCTTGATGGCGGTCAGGGGGTCCACGCCGAGCGAGACCGCCTTCCGCAGCAGGGCGTTCATGTATCCTTCCACAAGGTCGGAGGCGTGCATGTCGTCGGTGGCCAGGAAGAACTGGTACTCATCCGCGACGCCGATGAGGTCGGCCATGTTCTTGCCGGCGGTTCCCTCCCTGATCTGGATGATCATGCCCTTCTCGGACTTCTCCAGGGCCTCCTCCAAGGTTGTGCACTCGTGATCGGTGCTGATCCCGGCGGCGATGTAGTCCTCCAGGTCGTCGCCGCTGAGCCCCGGCGCATGGCCGTCGATGGGCTTTCCCAGACTCTGGGCGGCCTCCAGCTTGGCCATCACGTCCGGGTCCTCGCCCAGCACGCCGGGGAAGTTCATCATCTCCGCCAGGCCCTTGACCTCGTCCATGGCCAGGAGCTCGGCGACCTCCTCCGGGCCCAGCACGGCCCCGGAGGTCTCCCAGGGGGTGGAGGGCACGCAGGACGGGGCCATGAAGTGTATGCGCATGGGGACCCCGGCGGCGTCCCTCATCATGAAGCGGACGCCTTCCATGCCCAGGACGTTGGCAATCTCATGGGGATCGGCGATCACCGCGGTGACGCCGTGGGGCACGGCGGCCTCGGCGAAGCGGGATGGGACCAGTAGCGAGGACTCGATGTGCACATGGGAGTCCACCAGCCCGGGTATGATGAAGCGATCGAAATTCTCGTCGACCTCCTCGATGGCAGTGATGATGCCCTCCTGGACGGTGACTATCGCTGGATAGATGCGGTCGCCGATGACGTCGACCAGATTGCCGTGCAGCTCGCTGTGAGCCATGCCTCCGGCATCAGCGCCACCGGATTAAATACCTCTTCCCTGAGCGACCCTTTATCTACGAACAGGGGATTGAGAGGGTCGGTTAAAATGGACCTGGAAGAGAGGAAAGCCCTGATTGCCCGCAACGTGGAAGAAATGGTCACAGCCGAAGAGCTGGACGCCCTGCTGAGGGGAGACGCTCAGCCCCGCGGCTATATTGGCTTCGAGCCTTCCGGAAAAGTCCACCTGGGCTGGCTGATCTGCGCCCAGAAGATACGCGACCTTTCGGACGCCGGGGTGGAGATGACCGTCCTCTGGGCCGACTGGCACGCCTACATCAACGACAAGCTGGGCGGCGACATCGACAACATACGCATCTGCGCCGCCTACATGCAGGACTGCTTCGAGGCGCTGGGAGTCCCTCCCGAGGAGGTGCGCTACCTCTACGCCTCCGAGGTCCTGGAGGGCATGGACTACTGGGAGAAGGTCAGCAAGGTGGCCAAGGTCTCCTCCCTCTCCCGGGTGCGCCGGGCCATGACCATCATGGGCCGCAGCGAGGACGAGGCGGAGCTGGATGCCTCCAAGACCCTCTACCCCATCCTGCAGGCCACGGACATATTCTCCATGGGGGTGGACATCGCCTACGCCGGCATGGACCAGAGGCGGGCCCACATGCTCGCCCGGGACGCGGCCGACAAGCTGGGATGGAGGAAGCCCATAGCCATCCACACCCCGCTCCTACCTGGCCTGAAGGGAGGCAACCGCATGGATCCCGCCGCCGGCAAGATGTCCAAGAGCGACCCCAACAGCGGCATATCCATTCACGACACCGAGGCGGAGATCAAGGCCAAGATGAGGAAGGCCTACTGCCCCACCGAGGCGGAGGAGGCCGACAACAACCCCGTCCTCCTCATATGCCAGCTGCTGGTCTTCGACCGGCTGGGCAAGCTGGAGGTGAACCGCCCGGAGAAGTTCGGCGGACCTCTGAGCATCGGAAGCATGGACGAGCTGCTGGAGGTCTACCTCTCCGGCTCCCTGCACCCCTCCGACCTCAAGAACGCGGTCGCTGAAGCCTTGGTGGAGATCCTCGCCCCGGTGCGGGAGTATTTTGAGAAGAAGTCGGAGAACCTCGAGAAGATGGACGAGGTCCTCCAGAAGCTGGGCCGGGCCTGATTCAGCGCTTGCGAATCTCTCGGAAGAGGTCCATGGACCTCTCCACGCAGATGTGCAGCAGCGCCTCCACATCTCCGACGCCGGAGATGCCGGCAGCGCCGCCATGGCCGCCGCCGTCAGCGGAGGTCTCCCCTCCCACTGACTCCAGGAGCTTGCCCAGGTGCAGGCCTCGCCGCACCATGGACTGCGTGGCGCGGGCGCTTATGCGGTAGGTCTCCTGACGCTGAGAGCCCACGAATGCCACGTCGGCCCCCAGTCCGAGGAGCCCGCGGCAGATGGAGGCCTCGAAGCTGCTCCCCTGGGAGCTGGCGACCATCATGTCTCCCACCCGGTCGAAGCGTGCGCGCTGCGCACCCTTCAAGACCGCCGTCCTCTCGGAGGGGCTGGTCTCGCTGCGGGTGGTGGCCATGGCCTCGTCCATCTGCAGGCCGGAGGACTCCATCAAGGAAGCGAAGGCCCGCAGCAGGTCCGGGCGAGCGAACTGGAAGTGCCCGCTGTCGGTGAGCATGCCGGCCAGCAGGGCCTTGGCGATGGTCTCGTCCGGCTCCTGGCCGGAAGCGCGGATGATGTCCAGCACAATCTCGGTGCAGGAGGTCTTCTCCGGGTTGCAGAAGTAGAGGTCCACGTCCCACTTATCGGTGGTGGAGTGGTGGTCGATGACCAGAGTCTCGCGGGGGAAGGGCCCCAGCGGAGCCAGCTGCTCCGGCGAGGAGGTGTCCACCACCACGATCTGGTCGAAGGAGGGGAGGTCGCAGCTCTCCACGACTTCGCCCCCCAGCCGCTCCAGCACGGTCTTGGCCACCCTGTCCACCCCTCCCGGGGCGCAGATGGTGGCAGGGGAAAAGTATCTCTGCAGAGCGAGGGCAGATCCTATCGCGTCCGGGTCGGCGTTGGCGTGAACCAATATGACCTTGTTGTCCCGGCCCAGGGCCTTGAGCACTTCCTCCATCATCGCTCTTTGAACGGCACCGGGTATTTTGTTCTTTCGTGAGCGCCACAGGCTACCATACCCGAAGAAAAATGTTCAAAGGATAGTAAAGCAATAAGATTCAGCAAGTCTGGAGCTATCCCAGTATGAACTAACGTCGCTGATATGCCCGAAGAGGCTAACTCTAGAGGCTAGGTATATATCTACCAACGGTCAATAATTCTATAGTCCGAAATCCACGGTTGCACAAAGTTAGTCGTGATTTTAAGGACTGGCGTCGGAGGTAGATGCTGAAATGTTGCCTCATGGGGTTGAAAAAGACGGATTGGCAGACACTGATGCCAACGAAGGCATTCCGCCGAAACTGTCGATTTTGGCTCAATATTGGCTTCGACAATCCTGTTTGGTGAGCTGTCTCCCAACTTGTCTTTACAACATCTTCACCGAAGTCGCCTCTCGCAAAAATGCCTACAAGCCATTCAACCCCTCATTGGACAAGATCAAGAGACTCTCCGGTTTCACTCCAATGGGAGGAGCACCTTGGGATGAGGCAAGAAAGGGCCTACAAACAGAGATGAGGAAAGAGAAGATCAAGGAGTGGGCCCTCCTTGAGGCTGAAGGGAAGAAGAACAGCTACGACCTTCTTTGTCAGATCCTGGGTAGTAAACACTGTTCTTATCCAGTTGTGACGCTGGGTGGCGAATACTTGATGGAAGAGTATGATGTTGTGCAGACCGGGTCTCCGCACTGCTGGATGTCTCACAGCGTAATCGTCGTGAAGGCCACTCCCGACTCGTGTCTCCTGTTTGACCCACTTTCACTCGATGGGGAAAACAATTTTAGATGGGTAAGCAGAGTTAGCTTTGAGATGTACTGGAGCTGCGGAAGTCCAGAGAGAGGAGTGCTATGGTTGAGAAGTAGCGCTTTCCCTCTAGAGAGTTTCGATGGAGCGGGTGTGAATGAGTGAATTGAGGTATGTGTTCCGGGGCGACATCAGCGACCCGCAGAATATGAACGAGTTTGTTCGCTACCATCTGGGCAACATGTGTTACATCTCCAAAATGCCAGAGAGCCTGGACAGTCATATCATAGTGGGAACCTGGGATGATGAAATAGTAGTAGACTCGGTGTCCAACAACCCTCGTCTCCATATCGTTCCCAAGCCCGACATATTCCGGGGATACTTCCAGGAAACCGAGCAAGGTGTCACAGTCGCCGTGTTCCCCAGCCGAGAGGACATAAGCAAGGAAATGAATGCCTCGCGTTCCAAGGTCACCGAGAACTCCGAGAACACACTCCTGAGATCCATCGGGTCCAAGATACTCAACATACCTTCCATTCTGAATCAGATGAATCCCATCATCTCTCTGCTCGATGGTGTCTTGAACACCTCGTCCATATCGGTGGATGACTTCAAGGACACGGGAAACCTGATGCGCTATGTGGAGTTCCTGGAAGATCTGCAGATTATCAGAGTGGAGAACGATCTACTCGTTCCAGGCAGGATAATGGATCAGAGCCTCGACGACGACATGAGCGATGGGGAGATCTACACCGCCCTTCTGGATGAGATCGTCGGCAAGGGATACACCCGCATGTTCACAGAGCTCCACATGACACACCTTCAGCCTTACATACGAATGACCAACGCCAACTGTATGACTTCTCTCCTAGAGGATGAGCCCTTGAAGTGGAATTGGAAGCTCTACGGGCAATACCTGGACCGCATCTACTCCATGAGGAGGATGAAGAAGGGCAGCATAGTGGCCAACGCCACGCAGCTGAACCGTGCGGGGATAATGGAATCTCACAGGGCTCGGCGCGTGGACACCATGTACAGCTGCAAGCGGGACATATTCGACGACTACTCCGTATCTGTCCGAAGGGCCGGAGTCCGAATCTAGGGCACCGGCTCCTCTCGCCCATCTGTCCGCGCCCCCCCCCCGCCCGATGCAGTCGGGCCGGTATCCTATTCTTCCGGACCGCCCTTGGCGAACCTCTTCTTCAGCCCGTCGAGGCGAACTCCGGTGAGCAGGATGTCCGACTTGTAGAGGCGTACCGTGATGAGAATGGTGGCCAGCGTGAAGAGCGCCAGATATGTCAGTCCTCCGTAGACCAGGGCGTCATGCCCCAGCATGAGGTTGCTCATGCCCATCATGGGATGGGAGAAGGGGATGGCGAAGATCAGGCCCTGCAGGAAGAGCGGCAGGCTGTGGAAGTCGGTGAACATCACCACGAACATGGGCACCATGGCCAGGAAGCTGATGGGCAGGGTCAGGCTCTGGGCGGCCTTGTAGTTCTTGGCGAAGGCGCCCAGTATCATGCACAAGCCGAGGGCGCAGAGGATGGCCAGGAACATCATGATGGCCAGCAGGCCCCAGTCCATGAGGCCCATGGACAGCCCGAACTGGGCCAGGTCCACGTCCGCGGAGGCGATGTTGAAGCCCTGGACGTAGTAGCCCATTCCCACCATGTAGACGAGGCCGAAGATCAGCCCCACCGCGGCGGAGCCGATGAGCTTGCCGGTGACGATGGTGGTGCGGTCGACCGGCAGGGTGAGCAGAGTCTCCAGGGTCTTGTTCTCCTTCTCCATGCCCATGGAGGAGATGATGATCCCTCCCACCATGACGATGATGATCATGATGAGTATGGGCATCATCATGCTCTGGGACTCCAGCAGACTGCTGACGGTCATGGGGTCGATGCCCGCCATCTCGCGGTCAGCGAGAATGGTGGTGCTGCTGTAGCTCAGGGGACTCATGAGGAAGCCAAGGTCCTGGCCGCCGCCGTAGATCTTCTCGGTGATTACCGCGCTGATGCTGGCGATGACGCCGTAAACCGGGGCGGAGGACAGGGTGTCGAACATCCCCGTGCCCTTCATGTTCCAGTAGACGTCGATGACGCCCACCTCATCGCTCTTGATCATATTACTGAAGTCCTCGGGGAAGACCAGCAGCGCCGCCGCCTCCGTTTCCCGCATCGCTAACTTGGCCTCTGCTAGCTTACCAGGGTCGTGGTCCTGGTAGGAGATGAAGACGCCGCCTTTGTCCTGCATCCAATCGATGGCTGCCAGCGAGAGGGAGTCGACAGAGACGTCAGAGTCGAGATTGAGGACGGCCAGGGTGACCTCGGTCTCCTGGCTCTCGGATATGGCGCCGCCGGTGATGTTGCCCAAGGAGGCGAAGATCACGGCCATGATGATTATGGGGATGATGGACGCGGGGGTGAGGAGCTCCTTCATCTCCTTCTTGATGAGGGTGAGCAGGTGGCTCATACGCCCACCGCCTTGGTGAAGACCTCTTCCACGTTGCGGGCGCCATAGCGCTGCATCATCTCCGCGGGGCTGCCCTCCAGCACCAGGCGGCCCTCGTTGATGAGGGCGATCCTGTCGCAGAGGGTCTCCACCTCGAACATGTTGTGAGAGGACAGGAGAACCGAGACGCCCTCGCGGGACATGCGGCGGATGATCTCCCGGATCTCGAAGGCGTTGACGACGTCCAGGCCGGAGGTGACCTCGTCCAGGATGGCGAAGCGAGGCCGGGGCATGATGGCGCGGGCGATGAGCAGGCGCCGCATCATCCCCTTGCTGTAGGTCTCAACCTTGCTGTTTATGCGCTCGCCCAGGTCGGCGATCTCCACGCCGTAGTCGATCATCTCGCGGCGCTCCTCCCCCTCCGCGAAGAAGGAGGCGATGAACTCCAGATAGGCGAGGCCGGTGAGGTTCTTGTAGGCGCCGGCGTCCTCGGGGAGGTAGCTGATGATCTTCCGCACCTCGTTGGGCTCGGTGGCCACATCCCGGCCGAAGACCTTCACCTCTCCCCCGCCGATGGTCAGAAGCGTCGATATGATGCGAAGGGCGGTGGTCTTCCCCGCCCCGTTGGGCCCGATGAGGCCGAATATCTCGCCCTCCTTAACACTGAAGTTCACCTTCTCCAGGGCGACTACATCTCCATAGTTCTTGCTGAGGTCTCTGACCACTAGTGCATCCATGCGCCTATCTCCGCATGTCTATCACAGGAAGGAGATAAAAAGTTACGCAGACGCCCGCAGGGCGGGCGTCCGGGCAAAAGAATAGCGAAGGGGTTTAGCACTCAGCCGGAGCGGGGCGCGCCCATGGCCCTGTTGAGGGACTCCTGCAGGCTCTGGAGCTTCTCGCGCAGGGATTTCTCCTGGCGGTCGAGGGCCTTGACCCTGATGTCCATGGTCTCCATGGACTCCTCCATCTCGGCCTTCAGGGCGGGACGGTCGCTGGTCTTGATTAGCAGAGAGCCGACGCTCTTGTAGACAGGGGCGTCGTCGTCGGACTTCCCCAGCTCGTCAAGGGTGCGCTTCAGCTCCCTTGCCTGGGCATCCATCTGCATCTTCTGGGCGCTCACAGTCTGCAACTGCTGCTGCAGCTGCTGAAACTGGGCTATCTGGTTCTGAAGCTGGGGACTGATCTCATCCATCTCATTCACCTATCAGTTCGATGACTTCTTCCGTGATTCTTATCCATCCGAGGTAAGAGTTGAGGGCGGCTCGCATGGAGCTGCTGTCGTGGGCCTCTATGTCCACGACCAGGCTCCCGCCTTCCGTCCTGGCGCTGGCCCGGGTGCGCGGCAGCTCCCTCCCCATCTCCGGGAGAAGGGAGGCGAGCATCAGCGCCGCGTTCGGGGTGTCCAGCTCCAGGCGGGCCCTCAGCATGTCCTCTAGTCGGACTTCAGGACCTTCTTCACGTTGGGTCTGTCCTTGTAGAAGATCTTCGATCCGCACTTCTCACACTGCAGACCCAACGCGTTCAGGTTCCTGATGGGCTCGTTGCACTTTCCGCATCTGTACAAAGCTCACTCCTCCCTAGCTTCACTCCTCGACCTTGGAGAAGGCTCTCCTCGGCACGGGGGTGTAGGCGGAGGCGGCGAACTTAACCTCGCAGCGGCGGCAGTGCCAGATGCCCGAGCCCACGCGTCTCACAGACTCGTGGTGGCAGACGGGGCACTCGTGCTTCCGCCTCTGGTGCTTCTCCAGGTCCCTGACCCTTCTGCGCACCCTCACGCCGTAGCGAGCACCGTATCTGCCGGAGCTACCTACCTTGACTGTCCTCTTCGCCATTTCAATTCACCCGATGATTTTCCTGATTTCATCGCCCTTCTCGCGGGAGGCGACGACGACGGCATTGACTTCCTCAACGCTGAGGGTGCCGCGCCCGCCCTTCTGCATCGCCCGCAAGATTCCGTTCTCATCCAGGGTGGCGGTGAGCCGGGCGGAGGCGATGTTCTCCTCGTCGAAAGTTGGGTCCAATATTAAAGTATTTGCTATCTTGGCCGCCGTCACGGATATGGGCGTGCAGGTGACCGGCAGGGGGAAGTCCTCGCCCTTGCCAGCGTTGGCGGCGGGGACGATGGCGCTCTTCAGGGCAGCCACAGCCGCGAGGCTGGAGGCGTCGAAGAGGTTGCCGTCGTAGTTCAGGCTGTAGATGTCGATGAAGCACATCCAGACTTCCTCGCCGTGCGTGATGCAGAGCTTCTGCACATCGATCATGCCGCTCTCGCGTATGCCGCGGTCGACGACCCTGGCCAGCTCGATGGCGTTCTCGCCAGGCGGGCCGGACTCGAAGGTGGAGTGGCCCATGGGTATGAGCTCGGCTCCGGTGCTCAGCACTCCCTTGTCCGGGGTGTCCGGGAAGGGGGTGCCGACGATGAGCTTGATGCCGACGATGACGTCGGTCTTACCCATGCGGACGCGGGCGGAGCCGTCAGCGGACTCGACCACGTCGGTCTCGACGCTGATCTCGCGGAACTCCATGGGCTCGCGGCCGTCCAGGCGCTCGCCCTTCCTCAGGAGGTCCTCCATGTGGTTGCGGCGAATCTCGGATATGATGGGGCGGCTCATTCCTCCACCTCCTCCTTGCTGGCCTCGTAGCGCCTCTTCAGCGCGTCCTTCTGCAGCTCGTAGACCTCGTAGCAGGCCTTGACGCCCATCTCCAGGGCGGTCTCGAACTCCTCGGTGGTGAGGTGCCCGTCCATCTGCAGGAGGGTGAGCTCACCGGTCTTGGGGAGGATGGCCAGAGGCACGTCGGCCTGACCGTAGTTGTCCTCCTCGCGGTTGAGGTCCAGGAGGATCTGGTCCCCGGCCTTGCCCACCGCGATGGAGGGGATGAGGTCCTTCATGGGTATGCCGGCGTCAGCCATGGCCACCGAGGCCGCGGTGAGGGCGGCGCAGCGGGTGCCGGCGTTGGCCTGCATGATCTCCATGTAGACGTCAATGGACGCCCGGGGGAAGAGCTCGGTCTGCACGACGGAGCTCAAGGCCTCGGAGATGATCTTGGAGATCTCCACCGAGCGCCGGTCCGGTCCCGGCCGCTTGCGGTCGGTGACCGAGAAGGTCATCATGTTGTACTTGCACTGAATGATGGCCCTGGCGGGGTCCTGCAGGTGCCGGGGGTGGCACTCGCGGGGGCCGTAGACGGCAGCCAGGACCTTGTTCTTGCCGATCTCAACGTAAGCCGAGCCGTCCGCGTTCTCCAGGACGCCGGCCTCTATCTTGATGGGCCGGTGCTCGTCCGGCCGGCGGCCGTCGAGCCTCAGTCCATCCTCATTGAAGAATTTGATGTCTGATGTCATTGTAATCACCTCGTTTCTATTCCAGGGTATCCGCCCTGCTCTCCAGGAACTCCTTCACCCTCTCGGTGAGGCGGCTGGTGTGCGCCTCCTCGGAGATCATGTTGATGGCCTCCTCCGCCAGCAGCATGTTGGGGAGCTCCCCATCGATCCATATGCGCCCGTTCTGCCCCACGAAGATGCGGCAGTCGGTAAGGTTCTGGATCATCTGTATCATCGACCCGCCCTTCCCTATGATACGGGGTATGCGGGAGTGGGACACATCGACCAGAAGTCCTCCCTCCAGTCTCCTGAGGCCGGACTCGTTGAGGGTCACCTGGACCTTCATGGTCTCGTCCACCATCAGGACCTTGGCCAGTATGACCTGCCCCACGTTGAGGAAGCGGGCAGTGTCCCCGAACTCAACTTTCCACGGGACCTCGCTCACATGCATGGGAGCGGGGTAGGGGGCGTCAATCTCCACTATCCAGTTGGAGGGGCCGATGTCGATGACGACGCCGACCACGGAGTCCCCTGGCTGGGGCATGTAGCGCCCGCCCAGGGGTATGACGTTGACATAGCTCGAGGACTGACTCTTCACGCCCAGGAGGGAGGCATAGACCTTCCCGTCCTGGATATAGGTGCCGTTGCCGGCCCTGAGGTCTCCCTCGTTCAGGAGTTCGCCGGGCACAACAATCTCGCGCGCCGGCCTGGTGTTTCCATTTTCCATAATTATCACTCACGAATGTAACTTCGGACTCAGAGCAGTCTCAGCTCCGCCTGTCCCTTGGTCCTGGCGTTCAGGCGGGCGTTGAGTTCATCCCGCACTCCGGCGGGGATGTCCAGCACGCCTATCCAGGTGCCATCACTCTGCCACTCCTCCCTCTGCACCACCCCGAAGCTGATCAGGTCGTCATAGCAGCGGCCGTAGTCGTCTCCCTTCAGCTTCACCGCCACCCGGCTACGCTCGAAGCGTATGGGGATGAGGGGCTTGAGGAGGTCCATCGCCGTCTTGACCTGCACCGCCATCGGCTTGAAAGGGTCGACCCGGAAGCGGGCCTCCTCCAGGGCAAGCTCGATGCGGAGCGGGGGGTGGGGGGATTTTGTCTGGGGGTTGATGGCGTTCCGGGCGATCTCGGAGATGATCTTCTTCCGCATGGATTCCATCATCTCGCGGCGCTGCTCAGCAGTGAGCTGCACCTCGCCCTTCAGTATGATCTGGCGCATCACCTCCTGGGTCTCGGTGGTGCCGAAGGCCTCCAGGAGCTTCTCGTCCGATGGACGGGTGCCTTTGCTGGCATTGTTGAAAACCTGGTCCACCGCGGCATGGCTGAGAAGGTCCACGTCCTCGCCGTCCCTGATCCTCCTCGCCACATCGGGGTCGATGAGAATCTCGAACGTCTCGCCGTGGGACTCCAGCCTTGCGACGATGGCTTCATCCAGGTTGACCATCAGCAGCACCCCGCCAGACTCACTCCAGCTTCTTCAGCTGCTCTCCCAGCTCGGCGTCTTCCAGCCGGCGGAAGGGCTGACCCACGCGAACCACTCCCACTTCCACGTTCTCGGGGAGGAGCTCCTCCTCGGTGGCAGCGGCGAGGGCGCGCAGTCCCAGATTCAAGGCGTCCTCGAACTCCATCTCCTCCTCGTATTCCTTCTCGAAGAGGTCCATGACCGTCGCCCTGCCGGAACCGATGCTGCCGGCCTTGTAGGAGACCAGAGCGCCGGAGGGGTCGGTCTCAAAGAGGTAGAGTCCGTACTCGTCGACGCCAGCCATGAGCAGAGCGGTCCCGAAGGGCCGGACTCCGCCGTACTGGGTGTAGTTCTGCTTGTAGTCGCAAATCCGCTTGACCAAGCTTTCCACGCCGATGTCCTCGTCGTAGGTCACGCGGTGGATCTGTGCCGCCTGTCGGGCCTGGTCCACGAGAATGCGGGCATCGGCCACAAGTCCGGAGGTGGCGCAGCCGATGTGCTCGTCAATCTGGAATATTTTCTCGATGGACTTGGGCTCCATGAGACGGCTGGAGATCCTCTTGTCCACTATGAGGACGACACCGTCCTTGAACTTCAAGCCGATGGTGGTAGTGCCCCTCTTGACAGCCTCCCGGGCATATTCCACCTGGAACAACCTGCCGTCAGGAGAAAATACCGTTATACCCCTGTCATAAG
>CAYXFQ010000013.1:0-16916 GCA_964464345.1 uncultured Methanomassiliicoccales archaeon
CAGGCGGAAGGCCTGATAGACGGTCTCAGGGTGGTTCGAGGTAAGGACTATTCCCAATTTCATGAGCCCAATAATGAGGAAGGCGGATTTAATGGATTCCAAATGAGGGCGGAACGGCTCCTCTGGCCCGGGATAGAAATGCCTATAAATGACATGGCTAATGGCTTATCGCTTCCCCGCACCTGCGAGTGTGTGGGAAAATATCAGATTCATCAGTGATTACATGACAACTGGTTTTGAGAAATTAGGGATAGGTGAGAAAGTCATCCTGGCCATGCGCGACATGGGCTGGGCTGACCCCACCCCCATCCAAGAGGCCTCCATACCGGAGGGCCTGAAAGGCCTCGACATGGTGGCCCAGGCCCAGACCGGCACCGGCAAGACCGGGGCCTTCGGCACTATCATACTGGAAAAGGTCGAGGCCGGATCCGACGCCCCCAAGGCGCTGGTGATGGCCCCCACCCGGGAACTCGCCATTCAAGTGGCAGAGGAGATCGCCAACCTGGCCCGGCACTCCGGGCACCGATGCATCCCCATCTACGGCGGGGCTTCCATCGAGGGACAGGCGAGCGAGCTCGCTGCCGGCGCTGACATCGTGGTCGGCACCCCCGGAAGGATCAAGGACCTCATGAACCGCGAGATACTCTTCCTGAACCATGTGGAGATTCTCGTCCTGGACGAGTCCGACCGCATGCTGGACATGGGGTTCATCGAGGACATTGAGGACATCATCCGGGCCACTCCCCGCGACAGGCAGACCCTGCTCTACTCGGCGACCATGCCGGAGGGCGTGCTTCGCCTGGCCAAGGACTACACCCGCGACGCCAAGGAGATCACCGTCTCCCAGGACGAGTTGGTCCTGGACCTCACCAAGCAGTACTTCTTCGAGGTCGGCAGGCGGAACAAGGTCTGGGCCCTCTGCAGGGTCTTGGACAAGGAGAAGCCGAAGGCCATGATCTTCTGCCACACCAAGCGCATGGTGGACATCCTGGTGGAGAGGCTGCGGAAGCACGGCTACAGGGCGGAGGCCATCCACGGCGACATGCCCCAGAACCGGCGTGAGAGGGTGATGTCCCGCTTCCGGGAGGACGAGATAGACCTCCTGGTGGCCACCGACGTCGCCGCCCGCGGCCTGGATATCGCGGACGTGAACTACGTCATCAACTACGACATCCCCGAGCACCCGGACAGCTACGTGCACCGCATAGGGCGCACCGGCAGGGCCGGCAACGAGGGGACGGCCATCACCTTCCTGTCCCGCGACGAGGAGCACCTCCTGCGGGCTATAGTCAACTACACCGGCGTGGACATCGAGAAGAAGGAGGTCCCGGCCGGAGAGGGCCGCGACACCGTCCGCAAGGTCGTGGACTACGATCAGATCTCCGACATCTTCGGCATGGTCCTCTTCGAGATCAACATCGGTCGCGAGGACGGCATGAGTCGTAACAAGCTGATCAACCTGGTCAGCAAGGCCGTGAGGGTGAGGGAGATGGCCATCGGCAACATCGACATCGGAGATGAGAGCTCCAAGGTCGAGGTGCACAAGGACTACGCCTACAGGATGGTCCGGGACCTGCCCCGCAACTCCTTCAACGGCAAGCGCCTCAGCGTCGAGGTTCTCCCGAACCGCGACTAAGGCTCCAGAGCCACCAGGACTTCGCCCACCTGCAGGGTCTCCACCTGGCGACCGTGCAGGAGCAGGGCTTTTTCCAGCTCGATGTGCTCGGGGAGCACCGTCAGGGTCTCCCCGGCCACGTCCAGATCCAGTCCGCCCGCGGCCAGCGACTCCGCCACCGCGGCAGGCTCCATCTTCTCCAGAGCGGCCAGGACACTCCTGGCTGCCCCCTTGAAGGTGGGGCCCAGCTTGGCGTGCACCGGGCGCAGCCCGACGACCTTCTCCTGAATCTCCGCCTCGGCCTCGATGCGCAGCTCGCTGGCCTTGACAGTGTCCATGATGTCCTCGCGACCCTCCTCCAGACGCAGCGCGGCGGGGCCGATCAGCTCCACCAGGCGCAGCGGCGCGTTGAGAGCCATCTTGCTCTCGGCCTTCCAGCTCCGTATGGCGGCGATGACCTCCTTGAGGGACTCGCCGGTGATCAGGGCCTCCTCATCGTCCAGCACCGGCTCCGGCCAGGCGCTGACGTGGACGCTCTGGTCGCCCTCGTGCTCACGGAAGTAGGACTGGTAGACCTCCTCGGTGACGTGGGGCAGGAAGGGGGCCAGGAGCTTGACGACTCCCAGCAGGACGGTGTAGAGGGTGTATCCCACCGCATCGTCCTCCCGACCCTTGGACATCTCGATGTAGTGGTCGGCGAACTCGTGCCAGGCGAAGCTCTCAGCCTCGCGCATGGCCCGATCGAACTGATACTCGTCGAAGAAGGCCCCGCAGCGGCGGACCGTCTCGCTGAAGCGGCTCAGGATCCAGCGGTCGGAGGCGCGCAGCGACTCCGGCCTCTCCGGCTTGGACTCGAACCTGCGGCCCACGTAGCGGCCGATGTTGTAGATCTTGTTGCAGAGCCTGCGGCCCCGGACC
Source organism: uncultured Methanomassiliicoccales archaeon (assembly GCA_964464345.1). GTDB lineage: Archaea > Thermoplasmatota > Thermoplasmata > Methanomassiliicoccales > Methanomethylophilaceae > CAYXFQ01. The sequence goes on from CAYXFQ010000013.1 coordinate 2,534, forward strand.
ACGTCCTTCTCGCGGAAGGCGTGATCGATGCCCAGGGCGCAGGTGCAGGCGTAGTAGCGGAGAGCGTCCGCCCCGTACTCCTCCAGGATGGGGATGGGGTCGATGACGTTGCCCAGGGAGGAGTGCATCGGCGTGCCGTCCGGCGACATGATGAAGCCGTTGATCATGACGTCCTCCCAAGGTATGCTCTCGGCGATCTGCTCCGTGCGGAGCAGGGTGTAGAACGCCCAGGTGCGTATGATGTCGTGAGACTGAGGGCGCATGCTCATCGGGAACATGCGCTTGAACAGATCGTCGTCCCGCTCCCAGAAGCAGTTGTAGAGGGCGGACCCGGAGGAGTCCATCCAGGTGTCGAAGACGTCGGTGCACCCCTTCAGGGCGCCACCGCAGGACGGGCACTCCTTGACCGGCGGCTCGTGCAGGGTGGGGTCCACGTAGCACTGCTCCTCCTCGGCCAGGACGACCTCGTCGCAGTCCTCGCACTCCCACAGCGGGATGGGCGTGGCGAATATACGCTGGCGGGAGAGGATCCAGTCCCACTCCAGGGAGTTGACCCAGTCCTGCAGGCGTATCTTCATGAACTCCGGGAACCAGCGGACCTCGTCCGCCCGCTCCAGGACCTTGTCGCGGAAGTCCAGGGTCTTCAGGAACCACTGCGGCACCTGCAGGTACTCCACGCCGGTGTGGCAGCGCCAGCATATGGACAGGTTCTGGGGGTTGTCCTTCTGCTTGCGGAGGAGACCGGCCTTCCTCAAGTCCTCGATGACCGCCTCGCGGGCCTCGACCACCGTCAGGCCCTCGTAGCCGGAGAGCGCGTTCATGCGCCCGTGCTCGTCGATGGCCTGCTCCATGGGCAGGTTGTACTTCATGACCCACTCCAGGTCGTCACGGTCGCCGATGGTGCAGATCATGACGTTGCCTGTTCCGTACTCGGGGTCGACCTTGGGGTCGGCGATGACCTTGACCCGCCTCTCGTAGAGGGGAGTGATGACCTCCTTGCCAATCAGGTGGGCCTTGGCCTCGTCCTCGGGATGGACCGCGACCACCTGGCAGGTGCAGAGCAGCTCCGGCCGGGTGGTGGCGACGATCATCTCCTCGTCGGAGCCCTCCACCTGGAAGGGGATGTAGTTGAGCTTGGTCATGTTCTCCTGGTGCTCCACCTCCGCATCCGCCAGAGCGGTCATGCAGCGGGGGCACCAGTTCACTGGGAAGTCTCCCTTGTAGACCAGGCCCTTCTTGAAGAGTTTGATGAATGAGATCTGTGTGACGCGCCGGTAGTACTCGGCGTCAGTCTGATAGTAGATGCTGGGGTCCATGCTCTCTCCCAGCATCTCGAAGTGGCGGGTCATCTCCTCGATGAAGCCGTTGGCATAGTCGCTGCAGAGCTTGCGGTACTCCTCGCGCGGCAGGTCGAGCTTGTTGATGCCATGCAGCTTCTCCACCCTCACCTCGGTGGGGGTCCCGTTCACGTCGAAGCAGAGCGGGAAGAAGACGTTGTGGCCGCGCATGCGCCGATAGCGGGCGCTGAAGTCAATCAGGGAGTAGCCGGTGGCGTGACCCAAGTGCAACGAGCCGGAGGTGTAGCGGGGCGGGTTGTCGATGCTGTAGATCGGCTTGTCGGAGTCCGGATCGAAACGGTAGATCTCCCATTCCTTCCAGCTCTGCTGCCAGCGGCTCTCTATTGATGATGGGTCATACTGCGACATGGCAGTCTTGTGAATAAGGGTGAATATAAAAAAGGTTGTGGAAAAAGGGTTGCTCAGCGGCCCCGCCGCCGGTCCAGCTTGGACTCCTTCATGTCGCTGACCATGCCGAGGAGCTTGCGCATCAGCTGCTCCGTGGTCTTGATCAGGTCCCAGTCGACAGACTTGGCCATGAGTATGGTGCCGCCGACGGTGAGCCGGCCGCTGATGCTGTACTTGGACCTGCCTCCCTGGGCGTGGTACTTGGCGACGTGCAGGGTGAGGGCCTGCGGGGAGTACATGCGGGCGACCTTGGTCAGCTCGTTGCGGATCTCGTTGTCCATGGCATCGAGGTAGTAGCGGTCGTCCTCGTCCAGGCCGCTGATCTGCACGAAGACCATCTCTCGGTCCCGGGCGGCGGCCAGCAGCTCCATGATGTCGTACTTGGTGACGATTCCCACCAGCTTGCCCTCCTCCACGGCGGGCAGGGTGGAGATCCCCTTCTCGGCCATCAGGGCGGCGGCGCGGCCGACGTCCTCGTCCGGGCTGATGGACACCAGGTCGGTGACGAAGATGGAGTCGACGCTGAGGTCCACCGGGGCGCTGCGGCCGGCGAGCTCGCCCAGGGTCTGGCGGTTCTTCCTCTGCCAGTTGTAGTTGATGACCTCCTTCATGCCGACGATGCCGACGGGCTCGTTCTCCTCGTTGACCACCGGCAGGGTGCGGACGTCAAGGACGCGCATGGTCTCCAGGGCCTCGGAGAGCTTGTCCTTGGCCATGGCGGCCTCGACCACCGGGCTCATGATCTCCCAGACCTTGATCTCGCGTATGCCCCGGATGCCGGAGACCAGCTGCACCAGTCCCATGCGGGAGACGGTGCCGACCATGCGGCTGCCGTTCATGACCGGGAGCTCCCGGGCGTTGCTGGCGACCATGTATTCGGCCACCTCGGTGAGCGGGGTGTCGAGCTTGACGATGGGGTAGCCGCTCATGACGCTCTTGGCCTTGGTTTCCAGCGAGACGTTCTTGCGCTTCATGATGGTGCCGTAGCTGACCATGCCCAGGTACTCTCCCCCGTCCATGACGGGGATGTCGTGCAGCTTGGAGGTCCGCATGATGGAGAGTATCTCCTCCAGGCTGTCCTCAGGACCCACGGCGGAGAAGTCCTCGTTCATGATTCCCGACACATCATGGGACTCGATCTGCGATCGCAAAATTGACAACTTCTTAAGATCTTCCATATCTCTCAATCCCATCATAACACCATATCAATATTTGGGCTACAAGCATTTAATCCTATTTGAATGGGGAGTCTTTCCTGGACGGACTGGCTCTCCGTCGCCGGCCACTGGCGCGCGAGGCGCCGCTCGAGGGGCCGAGCGACGAAGGGTTTATGAACAAGATGCTCAGCGAGAACTTGCCAATCGCTCCAGGACGGTGGCGACGATGTCGTCCACGTCAATCCTCTTTTCTCCCTGGGAGCCGTCGTCCCTCTCGCGCAGGGTGACAGTCCCTTTGTCCTCTCCCTCTTCGATGGTCACGTAGTCCACCGTCACGCACCAGGGGGTGCCGACCTCGTCCATGCGGGCGTAGCGGCGCCCGATGGAGCCGCTGTCGTCATAGAAGGCGTCGACGCCGGCGGCCATCAGCTGTCGCTGGATGCGCTTCGCCACCTCCGGGAGGCCGTCGCGGGCCATCAGCGGGAAGACGCCCACCTTGATGGGCGCCAGCTCCGGCTTCAGGCGGAGGACGGTGTAGTCCTCCTCCTTGCGGTGATCGTAGGCGTGCTCGATGACGGTGTAGAAGACCCGGTCCAGGCCGTAGGAGGGCTCGATGACGTGGGGTATGACTCTGTCGCCGGCGACCGACTCGCGCACCGTGGCCACCTCGAAGAGCTCCGGGCCCAGGTCCAGCTCCTCGCCGTCGACCTCCAGGCGCAGGCGGCCGTCCTTGACGTCGTCCGGGCTGCAGGCCTCGATGGCGGCGGCGATGGCCTTGGCCTCTCCTCGATAGAGGGGGCCGAGGGCGCGGTGCTGGGCCTTCACGGCCACCCGCTCCACCTCGCGCGGCTCGTCGAACTTCTTGAAGTGGCTCATGTCGTAGCCGGAGTGCTCGGAATGGCGGCTGAGGTCCCAGCAGCCGCGGTCGGCGATGCCGGCGATCTCGGTCCAGCCATAGGACAGCAAGGCCTCCGCGTCCCAGCAGTCGGCGGCGTAGTGCGCCATCTCGTCCGACTCGTGCTGGCGGAAGCGCAGGCGGGCGGGGTCCACGCCCAGGCGGACCATGTACTCCTTGGTGAGCCAGATGAAGTAGGCCAGCACCTTGTTGGCGATGATGCCCCTCTCCACCGACTCGGCGACGGTGATCTCCATCTCGTCCCCATCGGCGGGCAGCAGGCGCAGGGTCTCCCCGGCGGCCTCCGGGAAGCGCTCCCAGCCCTTGTCCTCCGGGTCGACGAAGAGCTCGACCTCCAGCATGTTCAGCTCCCGCAGGCGCAGCATGCCCTGGCGGGGGGAGATCTCGTTGCGGTAGCCGCGGCCGGTCTGCATGACGCCCAGCGGCAGCTTCTCGCGGTTGTGGCGGTAGAGCAGGGGGAAGTTCACGAATATGCCCTGGGCGGTCTCCGGCCGCAGGTAGCCGACCCGGGAGGAGCCCGGGCCGATGTGGGTCTTGAACATGAGGTTGAAGTCCTCAACCGGGCCGAGCTCGCCTCCGCAGTCGGGGCAGGGGACGCCCTCGCTCCTCAGCAGGGCCTCCAGCTCCTCTGCGGACAGGACGTCCGGGTTGGGGTGCAGGCCATCCGCCAGATGGTCGGCCCGATAGGGGTTCTGGCAGGAGGCGCAGCGAGTCATGAGGTCGGAGAACTGCTCCAGGTGTCCGGAGGCCTTGAACACCGCCTCCGGGCTGACCGTCTCGGAGTCGATCTCAATGAATCCCTCTCCTCGCTTGTAGACGTCTCTCCAGACCTCCACGATGTTGTTCTTGAGCTCCAGGCCGAGGGGGCCGAAGTCATACATGCCGGCGACCCCGCCGTAGATCTCGAAGGAGGGCCATACGAAGCCTCTCCGCTTGCATAGGGAAAGAATGTCCTGGGCGTCCATGTCACATCACTGGCGAATCAGGGCGGACACCACGTCCAGGTCGTAGATGATGCCGAGGAGCCGGTCGTCGTTGTCCCGCACCGGCAGCTGACCGAAATCGTTCTTGCGCATGATGTGCGCCGCCTCCGAGACCGAGGTCTTGCGGAACACGGTGGTGGGCTCGGGGACCATGATGTCCCGGGCGAAGAGCTCCGGGAGGTTCCTCTTCTTGACGGCGTAGACCAGCGGCATGACGCTCTTGACGCTCTCCTCGCTGTACTCCTCCTGCGAGTCCAGCCCCAGCTCGTCGAGCTGGTACGCGTCGATGGTGTGGGAATTGTTGAAGATGTCCCGGTCGGTGAGAATGCCGGTGAGATTGCCGTCGATGTCCAGGACCGGGAGCGCCAAGGTGTCGCTGATCCGGAAGACGTGGCCGAGGTAGGACAGGGGGTCACCCTCGTAGGCGGTCACGCAGGTGCTGCTGATGACATCCTCGGCGGTGACGCTGAGCTTGCGGTCCTTGACCTCCTTCAGGAGGTCGGTAGGGGTGACAATGCCCACCAGGGAATGATTGTCGATGACCGGCAGGCGGTGCAGCCTGTTCTCCACCATCAGGCGGGCGGCCTCCTCGAGGCTGTCGTCCGGGCTGACGGAGACGGACTCCTTGCGCATGAGCAGGGAGAGCTGGTCCTCATCCGGGTTGTTGAAAATCTCCTTGCGGGTGATGGTTCCCGCGAAGATGCCGTCGGAGGCCCGCACCACCAGGAGGCCGGTGAGGTTGTGCCGCATCATCTTCTTCAAGACGTCGATGCGGTTGCCGGGGACCTCGGCGACGATGGGGTTGCTGACCATGACCTCGGAGATGCGTGTCATCACTGCTCCACCTCGTCGCCTCTCACGACCATCACCGGGATCTGGGCATGGCGGACCACCTTCTCGGCCACGCTCCCCATGAGGAGCTTGGAGAAGCCGGTCCTGCCCAGGGTCCCCATGACGATGAGGTCGAAGGTCTTGGAGTGCTCGAGGATGTTCCGCACCGGGAATCCCTCCTCGATGCGGGTCTCGACCTCGACGCCCATCTCATCGCCCATCTTCTTGACGTAGTCGAGGGCCTCCTTGCCCTCGTCCCTCAGGATGGAGTGTATGGTGACGGTGGTCGAGTCGATGGGCATGTTGACGAACGGCGTCTGGTCCATGACGTAGAGGGCGGTAACCTCCGCCCCGGTCTGCTTGGCGAGTGTGAGCCCCTTCCTGATGGCGACCTTGGTGTATTCGCTGCCATCTGTCGGGATTAGAATCTTCTTGAACGACACGATCATTCCCTCCTTTCAGGCGGATTCCCCAGGACCAGCGCCGGCAGCCCCCTGGGCCGCAGGAAAAGGTCCGCCAAGGGTGCCCTCCCGTCGCCTGGGAAGATGGCCAAATCAACCTTCTCCCCTAGCATGTCAGATATGTCCGATTTAGCATTTAATATCTTCCTAACGCGGTTGAAGCAGGTGTCCAGAAGTCCCGAGGCATCGCTCCCCTGGCTCTTGAGCAGGCGCAGCAGACACTCCCCCTCCGCCCTCATGTCCGGGCTGCAGGTCATGGCGTTGTCGGTGCCGAGGGCGGTGAGCACGCCGCGCTCATGCATCTCCTGCACGGGAGGCACGATCCCGAAGAAGAGGTTGGAGCGTGGGCAGATCACCACCGGGACCGCCTCGTCAGCGACCCGGGAGAGGTCGGGACCCTCGGCCGCCGACATGTGCACCAGGAAGCTCGGCTCCAGGCTGAGTATGAGGTCGATGTCCTCCCTTCTCTCCTCGGAGGCGTGCAGGGCGAGTATCTTCCCGCGCCTGTGGACGTGGTCGGCCAGCGACTCCAGGTAGCGGGGGTCCATGTCGGAGGCCCCGGAGAGGCCGAGGCCCTGGCAGTGGTCCAGCAGAGCATCCACCTCCTCATGGTCGTAATGGGGTGAGAGCGGGCGACCCAGGATGGTGCGCTGCTGAGGAGAGGAGATCTCGCTCAGGAGGCGCACTCCATGGAGGCCCCCCTCCCGGAAGTCGACGATCCCTGATACGCCATAGCTCAGGCCCTGCTCCATGAAGCGGGACATGGAGGCCTGCAAGGCCTCGTCCCCGGCATCCTGCAAGTGGCGGTGCTTGAGGCCGTCCGGGGGCGCCACCGCCTCCACCAGGCCGATCCCGGCCGGCAGGGCGACCCCGCCGTCGGCGCAGTGGCTGTGGCCATTGATGAAGGCGGGCACCACGATCCCGCGGTGGCGAGCCCCCTCCGGACTCTCGCCCTCCCCGAACTCCACGATGCGGCCGCCATCGATGCCCAGGTGGGCGTGGATGAAGCCATCCTCGGTCAGCACCTGCCCCGAAACGTAGAACATCGCTACCTCATGGCGTGAGGGATATTAAATCGACTCCGTCCCTGGCCACTTCTGGGGAGGGCGGAGAAATAGTTACTTATAGGGATTTCATATTTCACATCCTGAGGTATATCTATGGTAGTCAAGATAGATGCTGACGAGTGTGTCGGTTGCGGAGCCTGCGCCGACGTATGCCCCCAGGACGCTATCACCGTGGATGACATCGCTGTCGTCGACGCCGATCTGTGCGTTGACTGCGGCGCTTGCGTCGACGAGTGCCCTGCCGACGCCATCACCGAGTGATCGGTCAAAGGCGTCAAACCAATTTTCCAAACCAATTTCCCCTTACCATTTTTCGTCGCCAGCCCTGGCTCTCGGCGTTTGACGTTATTTATATATAACTCACTGCGATAAGTGTTAACATGGCAAGGGATGCACAGCTCCTCGAGCTGGCGAAGTTTAGAGTGGAGAAGAGAAAGGACTTCCACACCCACCTGGTGACCTATCTCCTGGTCAACGGGATATTCTGGGGGATGCATCTCTACGCATCTCCGGAGTCCTTCCCCTGGCCGGTGTTCATAACCTTGTTCTGGGGCGTGGGGATCGTCCTGCACGCCATGGACGCCTACCGGAGCGACGACACTTTCAGCGCCGCCGTCGAGAGGGAATACCAGAAGCTGCTCAAGCGCCGCGACGGGAACTAGGCCCAATAGGGCTTCTTGACGAACTTGTAGGCGCTGTTGCAAGCGGTAGCGGCCTCGCCGCAGGCAGTGACTATCTGCCGGTACTTGCCCTTGTAGTTCACAACGTCCCCGCAGGCGAATATGCCCGGGCGGCTGGTGGTCATGCAGTGGTCGACCTTGATGAGGTTGTCCTCATCGAGCTCCAGGTTCCAGTTGCGGAGGTCCTCCATGTCGGAGGTTATGCCGATGTTGATGATCACCATGTCGGCAGGGATGGTCTCCTCCACGCCGTTGGACGTCACGGTCACGGAGACGACCTTCTCGCCGCCGTCGATGGACTTCACCTCGGAGTTGAGAACCTGGCGGATGCTGCTCTGGCAAACCGCCTCCACTACGCTCTCGTCCGCACGGAAGGCGCCGCGGCGATGCACCACGGTGGTGTCGGTGACGCTCTCCGCTATCAGGGCCATCTCCAGGGCGCTGTTGCCCCCGCCCAGCATGACCACCTTCTTCCCCACCAGGTACTCCTTGGGGGGCAGTATGTAGTGCACGCCGCGGCCGCAGAGCTCGTCCTCGCCCAGGCAGTTCATGCGCCGGGGCTTGAAGAGGCCCATGCCGATGGCCACGATGACCGACTTCGAGCTGTGCTCTCCGCGTTGGGAGTGCACGAGGAAGGACTGGTCGCCGTCCTCGATCTCCAGAACTCTCTCGTGCTCGATGATCTCGCAGCCCATGCTCTCAGCCTGGGCGCGGAGCTTCTCCCCCAGCTTCTTGGCCTGTATCAGGACGTAGCCAGGGTAGTTGTGGATGGCCTTCTCGGGGTAAAGATTGGTGAGCTGACCTCCGGCGCTTGCCGCATCGATGATGAGAGTCTTCATCTTGCGAGAGCGAGCGTAAATCCCGGCGGTGAGGCCGGCAGGGCCAGCACCGATGATGATAAGGTCGTAGGTCATCCCTATCGGTCATCCAATCAAGCATATAATAAGTTTTCAGCTTATAACCTGGGTGAATATCAGCCGCAACAGACATTGCGCTTAACATTGTTACCAATCTTGGTATTCATTTTAATTGTCCGATATTGCTACGATATTCGTAGCGGTGATGCATGTTTCATAATATTTATAAACTGTCTCCGCCCATTGACCTGCGTGGACGCATGATAGCTGACTCCATGGAGAAGATGTTCAACGAGCAGATTGCCGCCGAGACCGCATCCGCCGCGCTCTATTGGGCGATGGGCTCATTTTTGAGGGTCGAGGACTACCCTGGCATGGCCCATCACATGGAGTGCCGCGCCAAAGAGGGCCTCCGCCGCTCGATCCTTCTCTACCGTCAGCTGCTGGCGAGGGGAGGGAGGCCGAGCTTCGGCCCCGCATCCCAGCCGCCGTCGAGCTGGGACGGCCCCATGCACGTGTTCCGTAGCGTATTCGCTCATGAGGAGAGGGTCAGCGCCAAGCTGCATTCCATGGTGGACATGGCCATCGAGGCCCGGGACCATGCCAGCCACCAGTTCCTGATGCCTCTGGTGGGGGAGCAGGTGGGGCTGCTGGCCGACGCTCGCAGCAACCTCGCCCGCCTGCGCAAGATCGGGGACGATCGGCAGTCGCTGCTGAGCTTCGACGACGCCCTGGCCACTCGTCCGCTGCCCTTCCTGATGGGCATCGGGGAGGAGTGAGCGACCGCTTGGTCGCATATATAGCCAAACCTAAATAGTCGGGAATAGATTTCCGATTATGGTCGATCCATCCAGTGTAGCGCTAGCATTCATGGTCATCGGGGTGATCCTCCTCATCGTGGAGGCCAACAGCCCCGGCGCATTCATAGTGATACCCGGAACGGTGTTGCTGATACTGGGTGCGATCGGCATGATCTGGCCAGACGTTTTCACGAGCATCTACGCACCGCTGATCGCACTTGTCATCATGCTGCCGACCACGGTGCTCACCATACGCTTCTATCAGCGCCTGGCCCCGCCAGAGCCGCCAGAGACCACCGTCAGCTCCTCCCTCATCGGCAAGGAGGGCCTGGTCACTGTCGCCATCACGCCCGGCAACATCCGCGGCAAGGTGAGGATCAGCAGCGACACCTGGAGCGCCACCTCTCACGAGCACATCGAGGAGGGGGCCAGGATCCGGGTCGTTGCCAGCGAGGGCGTCCACGTGAAGGTGGAGAGGGCCGACTGAGGTGTTTGAATTATGGCATTAATAATAGCGCTGGTCGTGTTCGTAATCATAGCTGTGCTCGTCATCCTCACCAGCGGGGTGAAGATCGTGCAGCCTTACGAGCAGGCCATATACATGAGGCTGGGGCGCTACGTGCGCACCCTGGACCAGGGGTTCAACATAGTGGCCCCTTTGATCAATGAGGTCGTCAAGCTGGATCTGCGTACCCAGGTCATGGACGTTCCCAGGCAGGAGGTCATCACCAAGGACAACTCCCCTGTCAACGTGGACGCCATCATCTACATCAAGGTCATGGACCCGCAGAAGGCCTACTTCGAGGTGACCAACTACCGGACCGCGACCGTCTACCTCGCCCAGACCACCCTGAGGTCCATCATCGGCGAGATGGAGCTGGACGACATCCTGTCCAACCGCGACAAGATCAACATCCAGCTCCGCGACATCCTCGATGACAGCACCGACAAGTGGGGCGTCAAGGTCGAGGCGGTGGAGATCCGCGAGGTGGACCCCGCCCAGAGGGTCAAGGAGGCCATGGAGGAGCAGACCTCCGCCGAGAGGCGCCGCCGCGCCGCCATTCTCCAGGCCGACGGCCTGAAGAGGGCCGCCATCCTGGAGGCCGAGGGCAAGAAGAGGTCCCGCATCCTCGAGGCCGAGGGTGTCCGCCAGTCCAAGATCGTGGAGGCCGAGGGAGAGCGCACCGCCATCATCCTGCAGAGTCAGGGTGATGCCCAGAAGCTGCGCATACTCTCCATGGGAGCCTCCGCCCTGGACTCCAAGGCGTTGACCGTCCTCTCGCTCGACACTCTACGCGACGTCGGCCAGGGCGAGTCCAGCAAGTTCTTCTTCCCCTTCGAGCTCACCCGCCTGGTGCAGGGAGTCTCGGACTACGTGGGCTCCGCCGGCGTGGTGCCGGACCGCGGCATCCACGAGCTTGCTGACCTCGTCGCTCAGATCGGCGACCCGGAGGAGATCCTGGGCTTCATCCCCAAGACCTCGGACATCAAGCAGGAGATCGAGGCCTACAACGCCGCCATGGAGGTGGAGAGTCAGGAGGACCTCGGTCTGCTCTCCCGGGAGCCGGCGGTCAGCGATGACGAGGATATCTGATCTCCTCTCCCCAAACCCCTTAAACCCATTCCTTTTTTCGAGCTGGATGAATCATCTTAAATACTGTTAATAGCACTAGCTCTGACGGTGATGAGAAGTGGTGGACGATAGCTGCACACTGGACAATTACTGCGACGCAATTCTGAACATCGTGCTTGATGTCATCGAGGACATCATCATCATCCATGATTCCGAGTATACCGTGGTCTGGATGAACAAGGCCGGACTCAACGCCTTCAACCTCAAGTTCGAGGACGTGATCGGCAATCAGTGCCACTCCCTCTTCTGCCGTAGCACCCCCTGCGACGACTGCTCCATACCCAGGGTCATCACCCACGGCAGCATTGAACAGAGCGAGAGGGTCATTCCCATGCAGGTGGAGTCCTATGACTGCACCAGCACCCCGGTTCGGGATGAGAACGGGGCCATACAGATGGTGGTGCAGCACCTCCGCGTCAAGAACGCCTCCAAGTGATCTCATTTGGGCCGCTTTTCCTAATTAGGAAATAAACCTCTTTCTTCCCCCTTTTGTGTCAGTTTAATAGTTCATCTATATAAAAGATAACGAAACTACAAATAGTCTAGAGGTCAAATGCATTGCTGGTGAAAAGAGATGGCAGTCAAACTACCTGAGAATGTCATGAAGCTCATGAACGACCCCGAGTCCGTGAAAGTGCTGACCACCGTGTCCACTGCCGGAATTCCGCACTCCGTGGTGATCGGCTCCTGCATGGCCCCCGCCGATGACATGGTCGTCGCGGGCGAGGTCCTCATGAAGAAGACCAGCCAGAACCTCAAGAAGAATGCCAACGCCGCCGTGATGGTGGTGAAGGGGACGGAGTCTTACCTCATCGTCGCCGAGAAGTCCGGGCAGATCACCGAGGGCCCCCTCTTCGACGGCATGAACGAGCAGCTGGCGAAGCTGAAGCTGCAGGCCAGCTCCGTCTGGACCTTCGCGCCCAAAGAGGTCTATGACCAGGGTGCCCACCCCGGTGCCGGCACCAAGCTGGCTTGAAAGCAAACCCCTTCCCCCTCCTTTTTTCCCATTCAGAAAGGCTTATCCGTCCCATTGCCATTGCTCGTCCCATGAAGCCGGAGGAGCTCCTGGGCAGGCTGAAGTGGCTGGCCGCTCTCGGCCTGATGCTTGCCGCCGCGGGAGGGCTGCTGATAGTGTTCAGCGAGCACGCCCTGATAGGGGCCGGCCTCGTCATCGTGGGCCTCATACTCGCCGCCTTCTACCGGGCCGGCAAGGTCATGCTCATGAAATATGAGACAGGAATCCACTGAAGCTCTCCGTCACGCTCTATTTTATCTATGGAAAGCACTGCTCCCTGCTGATAACTTGAATCCCATCGAGCTTGAGGGTCTCACCAAATCCTACCGCGGCTTTCTCGCCGTCGACTCGCTGGACCTCAAGGTGAAGCAGGGAAGCTTCACCGGCTTTCTTGGTCCCAACGGGGCTGGCAAGAGCACCGCAATCAAGGTGCTGACTACCCTGATCCGCGCCAGCTCCGGCAGCGCCTACCTGAATGGAGTCGAAGTGGGGGAGGACCCCAAGAACGCCCTGGCCGATGTCGGTGCGGTGGTGGAGACTCCCGAGTTCTATCCTTATCTCACTCCCCGGGAGACCATGGACTACCTGGGCGGCATCATCGGCCTGAGCCGGGAGCAGTCTCGGACTCAAGGCGACGAGTTGCTATCATTGGTCAACATGGGGGAATGGGCCGACGAGAAGATCGGCAAGTTCTCCAAGGGCATGCGGCAGAGGGTCGCTCTGGCCCAGTCCCTGCTGGGGGATCCGAAGATCCTCATACTCGACGAGCCCACCTCCGGCCTCGACCCGCGCGGCATGGTGGAGATGCGGGAGATCCTCCAGGCTCTCCACAAGCGGGAGATGACCATCTTCATGAGCTCTCACATGCTCAAGGAGGTGGAGGAGATCTGCGACCGGGTGGCCCTCATCGAGAATGGGAAGCTCCTGGTCCATGACGACGTGGGCATCCTCACCCGCGTCAGCGGCAGCCGCCGCCTACAGGTCTTCACCGCCCGGGACCTGAGCTCGGGGCTGGTCGACCAGGTGGCCGCTTTGCCGCTGGTGGAGTCGGCGGCTCAGAGGGGCGAGAGGTATCTGGAGCTGGAGATGATTGGCGACGAGAGCGACCAGGCGGAGCTTCTGGAGAAGATGAATCGCCTGGGACTGAAGGTTCACAGCATCAACGCTATGAGGCAATCCCTGGAGAGCCTCTACATGGACCTGGTCAAGGGGTCGCGGTGATTCCATGAGTGCCCATCTGCCTTCCAGCCTGGCGCAGTCCCTGACTGTGGCCAGATATGAGATTCACAAGTATCTGCGCGGGATGAAGATCTACGTCATGCTGGCCTTGATGGCCCTGATGATAGGGCTCACCCTCTTCCTCCCGCCGCTCTTCGGCGGGAGCGTACCAACCGATCCCATGATCTTCATGAGCCAGCTCGTGAACCAGGTGACGATGCTCATAATCATCAGTGCGGTGCTCTTCGCCTCCGACGCTCTTACGGGGGAGTTCGAGAACCGGACCGGGTTCCTGATCTTCCCTCGCCCCATACGGCGCGGGACGCTCTTCCTGGGCAAGTACATGGCGAGCTTCGCCATCGTCTCCGCCCTGATCGCCCTGTACTTCGGCGTCGCCGCTCTGCTTTCAATCTACTACACCGGATCGATCTATGCGGATACGCTGACCTCGCTGGGTCTGTCCCTGCTCTTCATCGCCGGATGCAACGGCCTGGCGTTCCTGGTGAGTTCGCTCATGAAGAGGGGCAACACCTCCGCAGTGCTGGTCTTCTCGCTCTTCCTGATCATCATGCCGATGTTCCTGTTCATCCTGATCTTGAACGACATCGACCCCATCGTGATGCTGCCTCAGGCGGGGAGCGCGATCGACATAGTCATCCCCAGCTACTTCCCCGAGCCCCCTGACGCGATCATACTCCCTCCGATAGACAGAGGGGTGGCATCGGCAGTCATGGCCGCATGGGCTGTGCTGTGCTCTATACCGGCAGCGCTGATATTCGGCCGCCGCGAGCTCTAGGATTGGGATCAGGCAGGCTTGTGGGCCAGGAAGGTAACCCAGTTCCTCTCCTCGATGACATGGGTCTCCACCGCCAGCCCGAGCTCCTGCAGGAGAGACTCCATGAAGTCGTTCTCCACCAGCTGGAACTTGTAGAGGGCGGCGTTCTCCTCGTTCCGGGCGTCGAAGTCCGGGTGAGGGTAGGACTCGGAGACTATCAGCAGTATGCCGCCGGGAGCCAGGAC
>CAYXFQ010000014.1:0-12572 GCA_964464345.1 uncultured Methanomassiliicoccales archaeon
CCCGGTCTCGCACTCATCAGTGGCTCGAGCACCCTCTGGGCGGAATGCAAGAGCCGCCGGGCAGAGGGGAGGACCGCCTTCCGGGGAGAGCAGGTCGTCGGCAACCTGGTGCGCAAGGGGGACCTCCAGCTGGAGAGGGACTCCCCGCTGCTCATGATCGAGACCCTGGACGGAGAGGAGAGGGAGGGGTTCCAGGACCTGGACGCCAAGCTCTTCGGCAGCGAGCTCCACGGGCTGCTGGACAAGCCGGCCTTCCGCAGCCGCCTCCTCACTCTCGCCGACGGGAGGGAGAGGCGGGACGGCCGCAGCCTCAGCGACCACGTGGACGAGACTCTGGACAAGGTCGCCCAGCATTTCCTGAAGCACATGGACCGGGAACTTCTCGACACCATCCTTGGGGAGGGCAGAGCATGAAGGTCATGTTCCTGGGCACCAGCTCCGGGGCCGGCAAGTCGGTCCTTACCTCCATAGTCTGCCGCCATCTTCACCGCGATGGGGTCAAGGTCACTCCCTACAAGAGCCTCAACATGTCCCGTCGCTCCTACGTCCTGCCGGACGGGAGGGAGATGGGCGTCGCTCAGGCTCTGCAGGCCTGGGCCTCCGGCATCGACCCCGACCCGCGCATGAACAGCATCCTGCTCAAGCCGCAGGGGGCGGGGAAGGTTCTCACGCTCGTGGGAGGGACGCCATGGGCCAGCGACAGCCCCGACCGCCGGGAGGAGATGTTCCAGATGGCGATGAGGCACTACCACTCCCTGCGAGAGGGGAGCGAGGCCATGGTCCTGGAGGGATCCGGCTCCCCGGTGGAGCTCAATCTCATGGCCCAGGACATCGGCAATCTCCGCACCGCCCGAGCAACCGGCAGCCCGGTCATCCTGGTGGGGGACATATCCCGCGGCGGCGTCTTCGCCGGGCTGCTGGGCACCCACGCCCTCATGCCGAAGGAGGACCAGGCCCGGGTCAAGGGTTTCATAATCAACCGCTTCCTAGGCGACGCCTCCCTGCTGGAGAGCGGCATCCGTCGCCTGGAGAAGGAGACCGGCCTGCCCCATCTGGGCACCATGCCCCTGCTGGACCTCAACCTGCCTGAGGAGGACGCCGGAGGCACGGGAGATCATCTCAGCAACGAAGCCAGGGAGCCATGGCTGAGAGACATAGACCTGCTCACCGACGTCGCCGCCGAGAATCTCGACATGGACGCCATAATGAGAATAATGAAGGGGTGCTGATCAGCCCTTGGAGGCGATGCGGCGAGCCTCTATCTCGATCCCATCCTGCAAAGGGAGGGTCATGGGGACCGGGCTCCCGTCGCGGAGGAAGAGGTGGGCGTCCGGGTAGCCGCCCAGAGAGCGGATCGCATCCTCGATGCTGCTGCCCTCGTCCATCTCCAGCTCGTGCCTCTCTCCGGCCAGGAGGATGCAGACCTTCATGCTCTCGAGGAAAGGATGGAGGATTAATAGAGTTTGCCGAGCGGCCATGCGCGCGCGAGGACATGGCCAGCAGGCTTCATGACGGACGTTTCCAATACTGCCTGGGTGGTAGGAATAAAAGGCAATTCGAGAATCTATATATAGCGAAAGGAAAATTGCCTAGTCATGCAGAAGGTAGCAGAAACAATGGTGCGTGAGAACGTCCAGCTAAAGGTCTCTTCCTCCTTCTTTGCTTTTAGTCCGCTCCGGTGAGACAGAGTTGAATTCTCCCGGACCGCTTCAGCGCATCGGTCTCGCAAGCTTCTGCGCTCTGTCGGACTCGCTTCCGATGCGGGCCTGGGGAAACCTTCATCACTCGATCCTGCCAAATTTTCAAGGCGGTCACGAATCAAAATCAAGGACGGGACTATAGTGTTCGGAATCGAAGACCCTGGAGTGCTGCTGGCCTATGGGCTGTCGCTGGCCCTGGCGCTCCTCTGCGCTGTATATGGACTGATCAATTGGAACGAGGGTGGAGAGGATGGTTGACACCGGCCTCTTCATCCTGGTGGCGGCAGTCTACCTGCTGCTCACCGCCGCCCTCGGCTACCTCGGCTACCGCAAGGCGAGGCAGGCGGAGGACTATCTGGTGGCCGGGAGGAAGATACACCCTCTGGTGCTCGCCCTATCCTACGGTGCCACCTTCATCTCCACATCCGCCATAGTGGGCTTCGGCGGCGTCGCCGGCCAGCTCGGCCTGGGGATCATGTGGCTGGTGGTCCTTACCGTAGGTGTGGGAGTATTCGCGGCCTTCGTGCTCTATGGCAAGAGGATACGCCGCCTGGGCTCCGAGGCCAGGGCGGTGACCTTCCCCGACCTGCTGGGCAAGCTCTTCAAGTCGGATGCCATCAAGGGGTCCAGCTCGGCCCTGATCCTGGTGGGGATGCCGCTCTACACCGCCGCCATCCTCATCGGCGGCGCTCACCTGCTCAGCGCCACCCTCGGCCTGGAGTACAACCTGGCCCTGCTGCTCTTCGCCACGATAGTCGCCCTCTACGTTGTCGGCGGCGGCCTCATCGCCGTCATGTACACCGACGCCATGCAGGGGGCGATCATGCTGGGAGGGATGATCCTCCTCCTGGTGCTGAGCTACAGCCTGCTGGGTGGATTCACGGAAGCCAACCAGCAGCTGACTGACATGGCGACCCTGGTTCCGCCTGGGCTGGCGAGCGCCGGCATGACCGGCTGGACCAGCATGCCCGAGCTCGGCTCCCCGATATGGTGGACCCTGATGTCCACCATCGTCCTCTGCGTGGGGGTGGGTGCCCTTGCCCAGCCGCAGCTGGCAGTGCGCTTCATGACCGTCCGCGATGACCGGGCGCTCAACCGTGGCGTTCTGGTGGGAGGCGTCTTCGTCTTCATCACCCTGGTCTCCGCCTTCACGGCCGGAGCCCTGGCGAACGTCTACTTCATGGACAACTACGGGATGCTGGCCATGGCGGCCGCCGACGGCAACGCTGACGCCATCATACCTCTCTTCATCGCTGACGCGATGCCGGGAGCCTTCGTGGTGATCTTCACGCTGACCCTGCTTGCAGCGGCCATGAGCACCCTGTCCGCCCTCTTCCACACCCTCGGCAGCGCCGCAGGCTACGACCTCTGGAGCCTGGTGGGGGAGAAGAGGGGCAGGAAGCCCGGTAGTCGGGAGACCAAGCGCGCCTCGCAGTGGGGGACGGTGGCCATGATCCTGATATCACTGGCGCTCTCCTACTCCATGCCGCCCAACATCATCGCCCGCGCCACGGCCATGTTCATGGGGCTCAGCGCCTGCGCCCTGCTGCCGGCTCTTACCTACGCCCTCTACTGCCGGGAGCCATCCTCCCGTGCCGCGCTGGTGAGCATGCTGGTGGGAACCGTCTCCTGGGCGCTGTGGACGCTCTTCGTCCACGCCTCCGAGTCCGGTACCCTGGGACTGAGCCAGATGCTCTTCGGGCAGGCCTCTGTCCTGGGTCACCCCTGGTCGGTGATGAATCCCATCGTCATCGGTCTGCCACTGGCCGCACTGGCTCTGATTGCAGCCCATGTGATCGGCAGTCGCAGGGCGGCGCAGAGCTAGTCGGCAAACCCTTTCCATTCAATTTTTATCTATAGATGGCCTTGCTCAAGCGCAGGAAGTTCTCATGGACGCCATTAGGCAGGAACTCAAGGAGCTCAGAAGCAGACTGCTGGACCTCGGTAGCGACAATCAACTCATAAATTACCGCCGCCGGAGCATGCAGAGTCTCACCATCTCCGACCGCGATGCCGGTTCCATATTCGAGCGGCTGGTCGTGGAGGAGCAGAGCGTGGGCATAGTCAGCTCCAAGGAGGGCCGGAAGGAGGGAGACATCTCCCTTGGCGCCCCCTACGTCACCGCGGACATCAACTCCCGGCTGGCCAAGCTCTCTCAGATGTCCTGCCGTGCCATGGATGAGCAGGGATATCCCTCCCTCTTCCTGGCCATCGGCTTCCTCTCTTGGCTGGACCGCAGTCAGCAGAGGCTGCGCTCCCCCATACTTTTACTCCCTGTTCTGCTGAAGCAGGAGAAAGGGGTCTGGCAGCTCTGCTGGAGCGGACATGACATCCTGCTCTCCCCCACCCTGGTGGAGAAGGCCAAGGAGGTGGACCTCTACCTTCCGGAGCTCCCCGATCCTCAGAGCGGCGACGCCATACGCCGCCATCAGGACGAGATCCGCGAGGCCATAAAGGAGCGCGAGGGGTTCAACCTCGTCAACTCGCAGATACTCGACTGCTTCACATTCACTCGCTCGGTCCTCTATCAGGACCTTGACCCCGCCAACTGGTCCCAGGACCACGTGGACTCCCACACCCTCCTTAAGGCCATACTCCGGCCTGGCTCCGTGGTGGAGTCCAAGATGCCTCGGGAGGCGGGGGGCGCCGGCAACTACTGCATACTGGACGCCGACTCCTCGCAGATGGACGTCCTCGATGACGTGGTGCGGGGCCAGTCGGTGGTCGTGGAGGGGCCCCCGGGCACCGGGAAGTCCCAGACCATCGCCAACATGATCTGCGAGTTCCTGGGCCGTGGCAAGAAGGTCCTCTTCGTCAGCGAGAAGATGGCCGCCCTGGAGGTGGTCAAGGCTCGTCTCGACCATGCCGGCCTCTCACCTTACGTTCTTGAATTGCACAGCGAGAAGTCCAATCGGCGCGCTCTTATCAGGGAGATGGATCGCTGCCTAGCCCTGGTTCAGGAAACTGAAAGTCCTGACCCTCCGAACCCGCGGCACAAGTCTCTAGCCCGGGAGCTGGACGACTACGTCCAGGCCATCTCCGAGCCGGTGGGCAGACGCCGCCTCAACCCCTACCAGATGGTGGGCATGAGGGAGGAGGTCATCGAGTCCTTCCGCTCCCGCGGCCGGGAGCCGGTGCAGGCGGAGATCAAGGACCCGGACTTCGTGGACGATGAGCAGTGGGCGGAGATACAGAACACCCTCCGCATCCTGCAGGAGCTCCTGCCGCAGCTGGAGCCCGTGGAGAGCAATCCCTGGCGGGGATGCCCGCTCCCGGGCATGCCCGGCAGCAAGGAGAAGAGGGTCCCTGAAGTCGTCCAGCACTGCCTGCTGAGTTTGGAGAGGGTTCAGGACTCCTCACGGTCATTGGCCAGGCACATGGGGATGCAGCCCCCGCTCACAATCAGCGACATGCACTCCTTCAGCGCCGAGGTCAGCGACCTCCTGGAGGCCGGCAGCATAGGCATGGCCAATCTCCTCGACGAGCGGTTGCCGGAGTACGAGAAGGGCATTGGCGAGCTGCTGGAGATGCTCCAGGACCTGCAGGAGACCAAGTCCCTGCTGATGGGGATTTACCGCCCCTCCCTGCTGGAGCTTGACGTGACTCCCATGCTGGAGGCCTTCGAGAAGCACCACCGCTCCGCTCTGCGCATGATGAGAGGCGGCTTCCGCAGTGCCAGGAACGAGCTGCTCTCACAATTCATCGACGAGGAGAATCAGGAGGATGACGATGAGGTCCTACTGGAGCACCTCCGCATGCTGGACGAGATGCGGGTCCTGCAGGGCCGCCTCGCCGCCCGGGAGATCGAGGCCTCCCGCTTCTACGGCTCGCTCTGGAAGGGTGAGGACTCCGACCTCCGCCGTCTATATAGGGCATTGCACTGGGCGGTGAAGCTGCGGGAGAACCTTCGCAGCGGCCGCTACAGCGACAACACCCTCATCGCCATATCCCGCGCGGCCAGCGAGTCTCCGCTGCCCAAGAAGCTGGACGACCTGGAGGGCAAGCTGCTGAAGCTCAACGAGTCCCTCGCCGATCTCCACTCTCTGCTGGGCACTGACGACCGCAGGCTCTTCCATCCCGGACGGGGCGGCCTGCGCCCCCATCACATCCGCGACCGGCTGCGGGAGATGGAGGGCGGGGGTCACCTGCTGAATCGTTGGGCCCAGTTCCAGCGCCTTCTGGATAATCTCTCGAGCGGCCCCGCCGGCTCGCTGGTGGAGATAATCTCCGAGGGGAGGTTCGCCCCGGAGGACCTGCCCGACGCCTTCGAGCTCGGCTACCTGGAGGGCATGCTGCGCATCGTGGGAGACAGCCGCCCGGCCTGGAGGAACTTCTCCGCCGAGGCGCAGGAGGTCAGGCGGAGCGAGTTCTCGGAGCTGGACGTGGCATCGCTCTCCCGCAATCGCCACCGCCTGCTGCACAACCTACGCCGCCAGGCGCAGGGGGCCCACGGCCACAACCTTGCCATGCGCGCCCTGAAGGGAGAGATCAACCGCAGCCGCGGCAACCTCCCGGTGCGGAGGCTGATGATGGAGGCCGGGGAGGCCATACAGGACCTCAAGCCCTGCTTCATGATGTCCCCCCTCTCGGTGGCTCAGTTCCTGGACCACCGCAGCGTACGCTTCGACCTGCTGATATTCGACGAGGCCTCCCAGCTCCTGCCGGAGGAGTCGGTCGGGGCACTGCTCCGCTCCAGCCAGGCCGCCGTCCTGGGAGACTCCAATCAGCTTCCTCCCAGCACCTTCTTCCAGTCCCAGGGCGAGGTTAACAACGGCCCGGCCACCATCGGCGACCTGGAGAGCCTGCTGGGACTCTGTCGCACCGCCTTCCCGGTGCGCTCCCTGCAGTGGCACTACCGTAGCCGCCATCAGTCGCTGATGGAGGTGCCCAACATGCTCTTCTACGACCACCGGCTGCTCGTCCCCCCGTCCCCGCACCGGGAGAGGGGAGAGCTCGGCCTGCAGCTGCGCCACGTACCCAGCGGCGTCTACGAGAGAGGAGGGAGCGGCAGCAACCCCAAGGAGGCTCGCCGCATCGCCCGCGAGGTCCGCGCCCACTATCGGGACAACCCCGACCTCAGCCTGGCGGTGGCCTGTTTCAGCCTGCGGCAGAGGGACGCCCTGGATGCGGAGATCGCCAAGCAGATCCGTCGCCACCCCGAGCTGGCGACCCAGATGCAGGCCAATCCCCTGGAGCCCTTCATACTGCGGAACCTGGAGAACCTGCAGGGGGACGAGAGGGACGTGGTCATGATCAGCATGGGCTACGGCTACGACGCCAACGACAAGCTGAGCCTGGCCTTCGGCCCGCTCAATCGCGAGGGAGGGGAGAGGCGACTCAACGTCCTCATGACCCGCGCTCGCTACCGCTGCATCATATTCAGCAACTTCCGGGCCGCCGACATGAGGCTGCGGCCCGACACTCCCTTGGGAGTGAAGCACCTGCACACCTTCCTGCAGTTCGCGGAGTCGGAGAGGCTCTTCCTGGCGGAGCCGGAGCCCAGCAACGACCCGCTGGTGGAGAGCGTCGCCTCCTTCCTGCGCTCCCGCGGCGCGGAGCTGGACGTCAACATCGGCAACCCCGGCTACCGCATCGACATCGCCCTGCGCTCCCCTGACGGCAGCTGCCACCTGGCGGCGGTCCTCCTGGACGGGCCCCGCTACCAGGCCATGCCTCGTGCCCGCGACCGAGAGAGGCTCTATGACGGCATGCTGCACCGTCTCGGCTGGCGGACCATCCGGGTCTGGAGCCAGGACTGGTACATGGATCCCGAGGGGGCCAGGTCCCGCCTCTGGGACGAGGTCCAACCATTGCTGGGAGACGGCTTCCTCGACGCCGCCCCAAGCGAGGAGGAATCCAGCCGCGACGCCCTGCTGGGAGTCATCGCCGCCAAGGGTCCGATGCACATCGAGCCGCTCACGGTCGAGTACAGGGACATAGTCGGCCGCGGCCGAATCACCGCCAGCCTGCGAGAGGAGCTGGATGCCCTGCTGCAGGAGCTTGCCGCCGCGGGGGAGATGAGGAGGGAGGAGGACCTCCTCATGCTTGCCTCCCAGAGTCAGCAGGACCCGATCATCGACCAGGACCGCCGCGAGTGGCGGCCGGAGTGGGTTCCCGACTGGCAGTATCAGCGGCTCATCGCCTCCCTACCGGAGGATCGCCAGGGGGAGACCGAGCGCCTGCAGGACATCTCCGACGCCTTGCAGCTCCGCCGCGGGCGGTTGCTGCGAGACCACCTCGCCACACTATTCCCAATTGACACGCCCTCGTCGCAGGGCGAATGATTTTCTATATTCCCGCACCTCTGCATCGACGATAGCATGGAGGAGCGCATGGAGAGGATGATGGAGAGGGCCCTGTCCCTGGGGGCGCAGCATGTGGAGCTGCGCTGGCAGGAGGACCTCTCTCGGAGCCAGCTGCTGAGGAACGGCAAGCCGGAGATGAGCGCCAGCGACACCAGCTCCGGTCTGGGCCTGCGAGTGCTGGTGGACGGCGCCCTGGGCTTCGGAGCCTTGAACCGGCCCGGGGAGGATGCCGCCATGGAGCTTCTCGAGCGGACGGTGCGCAACGCCAGGGCATCCGCCCGCATGCGTGATGTCCCCATCCGTCTGGCGGAGCAGAAGCCTGCCGTCGCCAAGCACGAGGTCAAGGAGAAGTTCCCTCTCCTCGACAGGGACGGAGACGTCCTGGACCTCCTTCTTGCCGCTGACGCCGCTGCCCTGGAGGCGGCGGAGAAGCTCGGTGCCGGCCTGCCCGGCCGCTACGTTCAGCTGGAATCCCTTGACACTCGCAAGCTCTTGATCACCTCCGAGGGGACGAGGGTCGAGAGCCGCGTCCCCCGCGTCATGATGCACATGATGCTAACAGCCGTGAACGGCGGCGACAGCGTGCAGCGCAGCCTATCCCGCGGCGCCTGCGGCGGCTGGGAGCAGATCGAGGCCTGGGGCCTGGTGGAGAGCGCTGCCAAGGAGACCAGCACCCTGGCCCGCATACTCTCCGAGGCCAAGCCCCTCAGCGGCGGGAGCTATGATGTCATCCTCGGCCCGGAGGTGGTCGGTCTGGTGGCCCATGAGAGCAGCGGCCATCCCGCTGAGGCGGACCGCATCCTCGGCCGTGAGGCCGCCCAGGCCGGGGAGACCTTCCTCGCCTCCGACGCCAAGGGCATGAGGGTGGGCTCCGACCTGGTCAACGTCATTGACGACCCCACGCTCCCCCACTCCTTCGGCCATTATCTCCATGATGACGAGGGCGTGCCGGCCCGACCTCGCCGACTCATACGCAACGGAGTGATAGACGAGTTCCTCCACAACCGCGAGACCGCGGCGGAGATGGGCACCGAGAGCAACGGCTCCTCACGCTCGGTGGCCTTCAATCGGGAGCCCATCGTCCGCATGGCCAACACCTACGTCGCCGCTGGAGATCAAAATCTAGACGAGATGATCGAGGATGTCCGCAACGGCGTCATAATCGAGAACTTCATGGAGTGGAACATCGACGACCGGCGCTACAACCAGCGCTACGTCGGCCTGGAGGCCCAGCTCATCGTCGATGGCGAGAGGGCCGGGCTCATCCGCAACCCTGCGCTGGAGATCAGCACTCCTGCTCTCTGGTCAGCAGTCGACGCGGTGGGCAAGGAGCTGGAGTTCCACTCCGCCTTCTGCGGCAAGGGCGACCCCATGCAAGGCATCCCGGTCTGGACCGGGGGGCCGCACATACGCCTGCGCGGCGTCCGCCTGGAGGGATCGCCATGAACGAAGCTCAGAACCTGGTGATGAGCCTACTGGAGAAGGCCGGCGTGGCGGACGGGATGAGCATACTCTCCCAGGAATCGGGGAGCATGTTCCGCTTCTCCCGCAACCGCATGACTGTCGCCAACTCGCTGGAGGAGGCCTCCATGACCATATTCATACGCCATTCCGCCGGCAGCTCCGCTGCTCAGCTGGCCGATCTGCGGCCGGAGTCCCTGGAGAGGGCGGTGGCGGAGATGGTCGCCACCCTGCCGGAGGATGACGGGGAGCAGAGGCTCCCGTCCGGGCCCTTCTCCTATCTTGCCTCCAACGCCGTGGAGCTGGAGCTTGACGGGGACGGGCCGGTGAGCATGGTCCTGGACGCGGCGGAGGCCGCACGGGCAGAGGGCGCCGAGCAGGTTGCCGGCACCCTGAGCCTGAGCAACAGCAGGATATCGATACGGAGCACCCGCGGCATCGACGCCAGCGCGCTCCTGCCGCAGGCGGAGCTCTCCATGCGGGCCTTCCTCGACCCTCTGAGCTCGGGGCATGGCCTCAGCGTCTCCGACTCCCTCTCCGGAATCGACCCCATCGACGCCGGGCGGGAGGCCGGCTCACTGGCAGTCGCCTGCAGCAACGTGGTGGATTGCCCACCTGGAGAATACGAAGCGCTGCTCTATCCCATGGTGGCCGCCGACGTCGTGTCCCAGTTAGGCCGCATGGCCTCCTCCTTCTACGCCGGCATAGGGATGTCATTCCTGGCCGATCGCATCGGTGAGCAGGTCTGCTCCCCCCTGCTGAGCCTCGAGGACGACCCCACCCTGCCCAGCACGCTGGGAAGCCGGGCCTTCGATGACGAGGGCGTCCCCACGCAGAGAAGAACCATAATCGAGGACGGCGTGCTCCGCCGCCATCTCCACAACCACTCCAGCGCCGTCGCCGCCGACGGTGAGGCTGGCAACGCCGGCCTGCTGGTGCCCAAGCCC
Organism: uncultured Methanomassiliicoccales archaeon; assembly: GCA_964464345.1. GTDB lineage: Archaea > Thermoplasmatota > Thermoplasmata > Methanomassiliicoccales > Methanomethylophilaceae > CAYXFQ01. Next base: position 10,414 of record CAYXFQ010000014.1, read on the forward strand.
TTCAACCTGGTCGTATCTCCCGGTGAGGAGGATCCCGGATCGATGCGGGCCTCCATGGAGAGGGGCATCGTGGTGAGCAACATGTGGTACCTGCGCTATCAGAACTATCGCAGCGGCGACTTCTCCGCCATACCCCGCGACGCCATGTTCCTGGTGGAGGATGGGGAAGTGGTCGGCGCGGTCAGGGGCCTGAGGATAAGCGACAACGTCCTCGGCATGCTCTCCCGCATCCGCAGCCTCTCGCAGGAGAGGAGATGGGTGCGCTGGTGGGAGGTGTCCACCCCCACGCTCTGCCCCTTCATGCACCTGGACGACCTATCGTTCACCCGCTCCACCATGTGAGCGATAGGGCAGAGGCTTAGAGAGGCGGTGTCAAGACTCATCATCACCACTTGCAATGAATCCGGCACAGTCATACGCTTAATCAATTTCAGAGTTGACAAGTCAACCATTATATATGGAGTTGACTTGTCAACTGTTATGAGATGGAACGCGGACCGACATATTGCTCCAAGGGCCTTGAAGCAATATTTGGACAAAAGGACATCAACCCATCTAGAGTCGTTAGGGTTGCCTGGCTCCCAGGGGCCGTACCTGATGACCGTAGCCAAACTTGACAGGCCTTCCATGAAGGAAGTGTCTGATTACCTGATGGTCGACAAGTCAATAACGACGCGCACGATAGGCGCGTTGATTGAAACTGGCTTCGTCAGGAACGACAGCGGAGACGCAAGACGCTACAGTCTGGTGCTGACCGAGAAAGGCGAAGAGGCGGTAAAGGTAATAGAGGAAGTTTCCAGCGAGATATGGAGGGAGATCCTCTCTGAGCTCACCGAGGAGGAGATAGCCGCATTGAAGTCGGCAGCCTCCAAGATAAACGCCTTTTTGAGCAAGGATGTGGATTGATTGATCTTTAAACATCTGAAGAAGAAAGAGTGGTCTCTCATCGCCATATGCTTTGTATTGGTCTGTTTCCAGGTATTCCTCGAATTGGAGATTCCGGGATACATGGCCGAGATCACCAACTTGCTCACCGGCGGCGGAACGATCGAGCAGATAATGGGTCAGGGATGGCCCATGATGGGTGCCGCCTTCGGCAGCTTGTTGACCGCGATCTTGGTCGGTGCCGTGGCTGCCTACATCGCCACACTGCTCGCTTTCCGCCTGCGCAAGCTGCAGTTTGACAAGGTGGGCACATTCTCCAAGGCGGAAACCGGTAAGTTTTCCCTCGCCAGCCTGATCACCCGGTCCACGAACGACGTGAACCAGGTGCAGATCGCGTTCGCGATAGGCTTGCAGGTCCTCATGAAAGCGCCTATAATGGCGATTTGGGCGATCTTCAAGATCTCCGACAAGGACATAACCTGGACCCTTGCGATGGGCGTATCCATCGTGGTCATGATGTCCATGATAGCGGTCATCATGTATCTGGTGGTGCCCCGCTTCAGGATAATACAGAGGCTCACCGACAATGTCAACCGCATAACCGAGGAAGGATTGACCGGTGTGAGGGTCGTCCGCGCCTACAACGCCGAGAACTATCAGGAAGCCAAGTTCGAGGTGGCCAATGAGGAGCTGACCTCCACGAATCTGTACACTAACAGAGTCATGGCGGTGATGTCGCCGGTGATCTCCACCATCATGAGCATGCTGTCTCTTGCGATATACGTGATCGGAGCCATTCTGATATCCGCCGCATCGAGCCAGGTTCTGAGGCTGGAGTTCTTCTCCGACATGATTGTGTTCTCGTCCTATGCGATGCAGGTCGTGGTGGCCTTCATGATGATGGTGATAGTCCTCATGGTCATCCCTCGTGCCGCCGTGGCTGCAAGGCGCATCGAGGAGGTGATCGACACCGAGCCCTCCATCCGGGACGGCACCGTCACGGAGTCCCCGCAGGGAGTCGAGGGCGAGGTGGAGTTCAGGAACGTCTCGTTCCGGTATCCCGGTGCGGCGGAATATGTTTTGGAGAACGTATCGTTCAAGGCCGGAAAGGGCGAGACCATAGCCTTCATAGGCTCCACGGGAAGCGGCAAGAGCACGCTGATCAACCTCGTCCCCCGCTTCTATGATGCGACCGAGGGCCAGGTGCTGGTTGACGGCGTGGACGTAAGGGATTACAAACTCGACGCTCTCCACAGCAAGATCGGCTACGTGCC
>CAYXFQ010000014.1:12582-16530 GCA_964464345.1 uncultured Methanomassiliicoccales archaeon
GCCGCAGAAGACCGTCATGTTCGCGGGCACGGTGCACAGCAACGTGAGCTACGGTGACACCGAGGACGAGAGGACCGCGGACGACGTGAAGAAGGCCATAGCGATAGCCCAGGGCACGGATTTCGTCGAGAGGATGGAAGACGGGTACGAGGGAACGGTCTCCGAGGGCGGAACGAACCTCTCCGGCGGGCAGAAGCAGCGGCTGTCCATAGCCCGCGCGATCTGCAGAAAGCCGGAGTTCTACATCTTCGACGACTCCTTCTCCGCACTGGACTACAGGACGGACAGAGTTCTCAGAAGCACCCTGAAGGAGGAGACGTCCGGAGTGACCAGCATGATCGTTGCACAGAGGATCGGGACCATCATGGATGCCGACACCATAGTCGTCCTCGATGAGGGACGGGTTGCGGGAATCGGCAAGCACAAGGATTTGCTGAAGGATTGCGAGGTCTACAGGGACATCGCACTCTCTCAGCTGTCCGAGGAGGAGTTGATAGGATGAAACCTGCAGGGCACGCCAAAGGAAGCACGGAGAAGCCGAAAGCGTTCATCGAGGCGTGGAAGAAGCTCTTCTCGTATCTGGGAAGCCACAAGTTCGCGGTGCTGATAGCCCTGATCTTCGCGGTCGGAGGCACCATCTTCACACTGATCGGGCCCGACAAGCTGAAAGAGCTCACGGACATCGTGACTCTGGGGCTGTACACGGGCAACGTGGACATGGGCGCCATCTGGGAGATAGCGCTCTTCCTGGTCGCGATATACTTCGCGGGCGCCGTTCTGTCATTCCTGCAGAACTACATCATGGCCACCGTCTCGCAGAAGACCGCGGGAAGGCTCCGGTCCGACATATCCAGGAAGATAAACGTCCTGCCCCTGATGTACTTCGACAGCTCCAGCCGAGGGGACATCCTCAGCCGCACCACCAATGACGTGGACACGCTGGGACAGTCCATGAACCAGAGCATAGGGACCCTGATCGCATCGGCGTCCATGCTGGTGGGCTCCCTGGTGATGATGGCCTACACCAACATGACCCTGATGGCGGTCACCGTGTTCATAAGCGTCGTGGGATTCGCCATAATGTACGTCATCGTGAAGCGGTCCCAGAAATACTTCAGCGGCCAGCAGGAGTACCTGGGCTACATGAACGGACATGTGGCGGAGATCTACTCGTCGCATGATGTCGTTCAGGTGTACAACGGACAGGCGAGCGCAACCAGGAGGTTCGATTCCATAAACGAGAATCTGGCCAAGAACGCGTTCACGTCCCAGTTCCTCTCGGGACTGATGATGCCCCTGATGAACTTCATAGGGAACCTCGGATACGTGGTGGTCTGCGTGCTCGGGGCGATAATGGTCATCGACGGAAGCATCACCATCGGAGTGATAGTCGCCTTCATGGTCTACGTGAGGTTGTTCACCAACCCCATGTCCCAGCTGGCGCAGGCCTTCACGGGGATGCAGTCCGTTGCGGCCGCCGCCGAGAGAGTGTTCGAGTTCATCGAAGAAGAGGAGATGGCCGAGGAGGAGGAGCCCGAAGAGAGGATTACTGACGCCGTCGGCCACGTGGAGTTCAAGGATGTGCACTTCAGCTACATCCCCGGCAAGGAGATCATCCACGGATTCTCCGCCAAGGTGGAGCCCGGTCAGAAGGTCGCCATCGTCGGACCCACGGGAGCAGGCAAGACCACGATGGTCAATCTGCTCATGAGGTTCTACGAGATCGACAGCGGAGACATCCTCGTGGACGGCATATCCACCAAGGAGATGACTCGGAGCGAGGTCCACGGGCTGTTCTGCATGGTGTTGCAGGACACCTGGCTGTTCGGAGGGACGATAAGGGACAACATAGTGTACTCCAAGGAGGACGCCACCGAGGAGGACGTCGTCGCGGCCTGCAAGGCCGTCGGAGTGGATCACTTCATAAGGACCTTGCCGGAAGGGTACGACACGGTGCTCGACAACGCGACCTCCCTCTCGGTCGGACAGAGGCAGCAGATCACCATCGCGCGCGCCATGGTCGAGAACGCCCCGATGCTCATATTGGACGAGGCCACGAGTTCCATCGACACCAGAACGGAGAAGATGATTCAGAACGCGATGGACTCCATGATGGACGGGCGCACGTCCTTCGTCATAGCCCACCGCCTGTCCACCATCAGGGACTCCGACATGATCCTGATGATGAAGGACGGAAACATCATCGAGCAGGGGACTCACGACGAGCTCATCGCCTTGGGCGGGGAGTACGAGGAGCTGTACAACAGCCAATTCGAGGATCTGCCCATGGCCTGAGATGGAATAGCCCGTAAAACGTCTGGCATGCCCTAAGCCCTGAGGTTAAAGCCGATGTGGCTTAGGGCATGCCATAAAACCTCAACAAATCAAACCTTTTTTCATTTTTTACCCATCGCGGAATTCATTTGAGCGCGAACATGTCGTTTTTCGCTGAAGCATATGCCAAGGCAGCAGGACCGCGAAGGTTCGGAGAATCCGAATTGATCCTCATGCTGTCCTCGATGGCGATGGAGCTTGCTGCTCATCCACTCGGGTGACCTATCGTTCACCCGCCCCACCATGGGAGCGATAGGGCCGGAGGCTGAGCGAGGCGGCGTTGATGCCCACCTCCCGCAGGGCGGCCATGACGGCCTCCCTGTGCTTGAGCAGGAGCGGCATCTCCTCCTCTCGCACCTGGACCACGTGGCCGCAGGGAAAGCGCCGCAGGCGAAGCTCCCTGAGCTCGCAGACCGAGCGCAGGGCCTTCTCGCCCTCCTCCACTCCCGACAGGAGTTCCGGGCTCAGTGGCTGCCCCTTGATGCGGGTGGCGAGGCAGGTCTCCTTCTCCATGCGCATGGGGATGCCCAGGGCGAGGGCCATGGACTCCAGCTCGCCGCGACCTATCCCCAGCTCACGCAGGGGGCTCAGCACCCCGTGATCCGCGGCCGCCCTCCTTCCCGGGCGCTCGCCCTCCTGGTCGTCAGCGTTCTCGCCGTCGATGAGGGTCTCCACGCCCAGCGAGCTTGAGAGCTCCCTGCCCAGGGAGTAGACGATGGACTTGCAGTGATAGCAGCGCTCCTCGTCGTTGGCATTGGCCAGGGACATCTCCTCCCAGCCGATCGGTATGACCTGCAGATGCAGCCCCATGGCCTCCGCGACGTCCAGGGCGATGCCCCTCTGCCGCGCAGAGAGATAGGGCAGGTCGGCGAGAAACGCCTGATGCTTTCCAGGCAAGGCGTCGACACAGGCCTGCGCGAGTAGGGCGCTGTCCACCCCACCCGAATAGGCGAGGACCACGCTGCCTCTTTCCCTCAGCCAGGCCTTGAGCTCCCCATAGCGCGAATCAGTCATCACGGCCACGCATCGGCCACTGCCGATATAAGCGGTTGGACAACGATGAAATATCTGCCCGCTCATGGATGGGCGTGAACCTCAGGGAACTTCTGGAATCCTTTGCCCATGGCCAGATTGGCATAGACGAGGCCGAGAGGCGCCTGAGGCTTGATTTTCTGCAGTCCATCGACTCCCACACCGTATTCGACCACGCCCGGGAGGCCCGCAAGGGAGTTCCCGAGGTGATCTTCGGAATGGTGAAGAGGCCGGAGACGGTGGCGGAGATACTTTCCGCCGCCGCGCGAGAGAGTGAGGTGGTCCTCGTCTCCCGCGCCAGCGAGGAGCACATGGCCGCCTGCGTCAAGAGGATGGGCCCTGAGTATCTCACTTACGAGAAGGATGGGCGGGTCATCGTCTACGACCGCCGCAGCGTCCGGGAGGGGCGAGGCCTGATAGGCATCATCACCGCCGGGACCTCTGATATCCCGGTGGCGGAGGAGGCTCGCATCATGGCGGAGTCCATGGGCTGCCGCTGCATCGCTCGCTATGACTTAGGCGTCGCCGGCCTCCATCGCTTCCTGGCTCCCCTGGAGGAGATGATCGAGGCGGGCGTGGATG
>CAYXFQ010000015.1:0-16486 GCA_964464345.1 uncultured Methanomassiliicoccales archaeon
CCTCATAGGCTGGCCGCGCCTGGTGCGCCTGAACCCGGCGGTGCCTTGGAAGACCCGCGGCAATGGTTCTCTAGTAATTCGTGTCGGCAGGGGTGCAGGCAGCTCCTGGACCTGTGGGACTCTAGATGGGAAGGCGCTCCGCGCTCACGAGAGGATCTCCGAGCAGCCCGACAGGGACGAGTTGCTGGAGCGCTGTGTCCGGGTGCTGGAGAAGCGCTCCTCTCCCGACTCTGAGCCGGGACTCCTGATCTCAGAGCGTCAACCCTCCTCATCGCTCTACTGGAAGGGGGTGCGGGAGCTGGTCACCCGCGAGGAGGTGGAGGAGGAGATCGCCTCCATCGGAGCGATAAGCCACACCCTGCGCGGTGGCCGGGGCATCATCGGCGCCTGCTGCGGCATGGCCTGGCAGCCCCAGGACCGCAGCTGGGAGATCCTCGCCTATCGCTATGAGAAGAGATGGGGTAGCCCTCGTGAGTTCGATTTGGACTCAGTGCGAAGGATGGATGCCGCTTTACCGTCGACCTTCAACAACTGGGATGAGAAGAGTAAAAAGGCCTCCGTGCTGCCGTCCACTCCCTGCCCGGTGCTCTACGGGGTGAGGGGAGGGAGTCCCGACGACCTGCTCCTCGTCCCGGAGATGCTCAAAACGGAGCCTTGGGAGCGCTGGGCGATCTTCCTGAGCAACCAGGGGAGCGACGACCACATCATCCATCGCCCCTGCTCCCTGGAGCCCTTCCGCTCCTATTCCATATCCGGCCGGGTGGCCGAGACCTCCGGGAGGATAGAGGGAGGGCATTCCTTTCTACTGCTGGAGACCAGACTGGGTCCGATCTGCTGCGCCCTCTACGAGCCGTCCAAGGAGTTCCGTGCCATCTTCGACCTCCTGATTCCAGGCGATCGCATACGCGTGTTGGGAGAGATGCGGGACGAGCCCCGCACCCTGAACGTGGAGAAGCTGGAGGTGCAGGACCTCGCGGAGCTGTGGGTCAGGGATGGGAATCCCGTCTGCCCGGACTGCGGCCGGCGTATGCACTCCATCGGCAGGAATCAGGGATACCGCTGCCGGCCCTGCGGGCAGCGGGAGGCGGAGCCCCCGCTCCGATTAGAGAAGAGAAGATTGTTGCCAGGATGGTACGAGCCACCGGTGGCGGCCAGAAGGCATCTGTCGAAACCCCTCAGCCGCATGGGGATTGAACAACCCCTCTACTTCGTCTAAAGTCGTAGGGCATAACCGACAATAATAAATAGACTCAGCTTCTGATGCGAATCATTCGAATCACAAGAGGTCATTCCATGGAAGAAATCGTCATTCTCAGCGCGGTGAGGACCGCCATCGGCAAGTACGGTCAGTCGCTCACTGGCATCAAGGCCAGCGATCTCGGCGCCGCCGCCATCCGGGGCGCAGTGGAGAAAGCCGGCATAGAGGCCACGATGGTGGACGAGTGCCTGATGGGCAACGTGCTCTCCGCCGGCCAGGGCCAGAACCCCGCCCGCCAGGCGGCCATGGCGGCCGGCCTGCCGGAGGAGATCGGCTCCTGCACCGTCAACATGGTATGCGGATCCGGCATGAAGGCGGTAATGATGGGCGCCAACGCCATCAAAGCCGGTGAGCACGATCTCATCGTCGCCGGCGGCATGGAGAACATGAGCGCCGCCCCCTTCCTGCTGAACGGCGCCCGCTGGGGCTACCGCATGAACGACCAGAAGGTCGTCGACTGCATGGTCCACGACGGTCTCTGGGACATCTTCAGCGACCAGCACATGGGATTCACCGGCGAGATAGTCGCCGAGCGCTTCAACGTCAGCCGGGAGCAGGCCGACCTCATGTCCTATCAGAGTCACACAAAGGCCATGGCGGCCATAAAATCCGGCCGCTTCAAGAACGAGATCGTACCGATCACAGTCAAGCAGAGGAGGAAGGAGTTCGTCTTCGACCAGGACGAGGGAGTCCGCGAGGACACCTCGCTGGAAGCCCTCGGCAAGCTGCGCCCGATCTTCAAGGAGGACGGCGTGGTCACTGCCGGCAACTCCTCCCAGCTCAGCGACGGCGGCTCGGCGCTGGTAATCGCCTCCGCCTCCTACGCTGAGGAGCACGGCCTGGAGCCCATCGCCCGCATCGAGGCCTACGGCGCCCGCGGCGTCGCTCCCGAGCTCATCATGGAGGCCCCCATCCCCACCACCCGCTATGTGATGGAGAGGGCGGGCCTGAAGATGGACGACATCGACCTCTTCGAGCACAACGAGGCCTTCGCCACCGCTTCCGTCGCAGTACGTGACGAGCTCGGCGTGCCGGAGGACATCTTCAACGTCAACGGCGGCGCCATCGCCCTCGGGCACCCCATCGGCTGCTCCGGATCCAGGGTGCTGGTGAGCCTGGTGCACGCTCTCATCAACCAGGACAAGCACCGCGGCCTCGGCACTCTCTGCCTGGGCGGCGGAAACGCGGTCACCATGACCGTCACCCGCTGATGCGATAGGAACATAAACGCGCAGCCGCATGAGAACGGCATGGCGAGGGAGGAGATCCTGGAGCGCGTAGAGGCCTGCCGCGACCGCATGGTCGAGCAGATGATGCAGATGATACGAGTCCCCGCCCTCGGGCCGCTCAACGGCGGCGACGGGGAGGGGGAGCGCGCCGACCTGGTGCAGGGCTTCCTCCAGGGATTCGATGAGATTCGGAGGATGGACGTCCCCGACATGCATCATCCCGAGGTCATGCGCCCCAACATCCTCGCTCGCAAGGGCCCTGCTGGCCCCACCGCCTGGATAGTGTCCCATCTGGACACCGTCCCTCCCGGGGACCTCTCCGCCTGGGACACTCCTCCTTTTGAGCCGGTTCTCAAGGACGGCAAGATCTACGGCCTCGGCACCGAGGACAACGGCCAGGCCATCATCGCCTCCATATGCGCCGCCAGCTGCGTCGAGCCCGGCCCCAAGATGGGAATCGGATTGGCCATAGTCGCGGATGAGGAGACCACCAGCGCCATGGGCGTCGGGCATCTCATCGAGGCCGGCGCCTTCCATGAGGGCGACGTCTTCCTGGTGCCCGACTGGGGGATGCCGGACGGCGGTGCCATCGAGGTCGCTGAGAAGCACCTGGTCTGGATGGGCTTCCGCGTGGAGGGAATCCAGGCCCACGGCTCCAATCCGGGGCGAGGCCTGAACGCCGTGCGGGTCGGCTCCCGCCTGATGCTGGACTTCCTGGACGCTCTGGCCGAGCGCTATCCGGACGAGGACCCCCTCTTCCGCCCCAGCACCAGCACCTTCGAGCCCACCAAGCGCCTGGCCACGGTGGACAACATCAACACCATCCCCGGCCGGGACGAGTTCTACTTCGACATCCGGCTGCTGCCCCGTCATGACCCCGACGAGCTGGTGGCCTTCGCGGAGTCCTTCGTCGCCGCCAGGGCGAAAGAGACCGGGGCGGGAATCGAGCTGATCATAGAGCAGAGGACCACCTCCGGGCCCCCGTCCTCCACCGATGGGGAAGCCTATCTGGCCCTCTCCTCCTCAGTGGAGGAGGTCCTGGGCTCTGCCCCGAGACCGGTCGGGGTGGGCGGCGGCACCTGCGCCAACTTCTTCAGGCTCGCCGGCTGGGACGCCTATGTCTGGCAGAAGGGCGACAACGTCGTCCACCAGCCCAACGAGTACTGCATAGTGGACAACCTGGTAACAGATGCCCAGGTGTTTTCACTGTTCCTGAGAAAGATGAGCGGCTCGGACTGAATAGAATTTTGGGCACTACAAGGAGCACAGAAAATCAAATAACGCCAAAGGTAGATGCCAGCGGTGCGATGCAGGTGACGCAATCATGAGAATGACAGAGCGCTTTGATTTGAACAAGAGAGACTTCAAGTCATTTTTAGAGGAATATGAGAAGGTTTACAAAGCCCCCCTCATCTTGAAAAAGTCTCACGGCTTCAAGTCCGGAGTGAAAGGGGATGCGCTAACACTTCGTCGCTCAAGGTCCCCCATCAAATACGAATAGGGACAAAGAAACCCAGCACGAATTAGTCGAAGAGCCTCTCGATCATCCAGTCCACGTCGAACTTGATGATCTGATGGTACTCCTGACCATTGGACACGAAGGCGATGGGCTTGCCGATGGTGTGGGCGATGGAGAGCGCGGCACCACCCTTGGAGTCGGCATCGATCTTGGTCAGGAAGGCGGCGTCTATGCCCACCGCGGCATCGAACTGCCGGGCCTGCTCCACCGCATCGTTCCCGGCCAGCGAGTCGCCGACGAACATGATGAGGTCAGGCTTGGCCACCCGGACGATCTTCTTCATCTCGTCCATGAGGTTCATGTTGGTCTGCATGCGGCCGGCGGTGTCGATCAGGACGACGTCCCGCCGCTTGGCGCGGGCATGGTCCACGGCGTCGAAGGCGACGGCGGCCGGGTCGGAGCCGTGACTGTGCTTGATGATGCGGCAGCCTAGACGCTCGGCGTGCACCGTCAGCTGGTCGATGGCACCTGCTCTAAAAGTATCGCCGGCGGCGAGCACCACGCTCTTGCCGTTGTCCTGCAGGCGCTGGGCGACCTTGGCGATGGCGGTGGTCTTGCCGGTGCCGTTGATGCCCACGAACATGATGACGGCGGGCTTCTCCTGCTCGTCCACCCAGGCGTCGAAGTCAAAGCTGTTCAGCGACAGGACGTTGCGGATGGACTCCTTGAGGGAGATCTCCACAACCTCATCCAAGCCGACAGAGCGGTCGTGGCGGCGACCGAGGAGCCCTTCCCGGACTCCCTCCTTGATCTCCTCCACCACCGGAAGGGCGACATCGGCCTCCATCAGGGCCAGCTCAAGATCCCAGAGGAGGTCGTCCAGGGCATCCTCCTTGATGCGGCGCCCCCGGTCGCTGACCAGAGGCTTCTCCTCCTGGGCCTGCGCCTTGGCGAGTCTCCTCCTCTCCTTCCAGGAGAGCTTGGGCTCCGGCTCAGGGGCCTCTTCTTCCTCCACGGGGGTCTCCTCGACCGCTGGGAGGACTTCCTCCTGAACCTCCTCAGGCTCCGGTTCCGGGATTTCCGCCGCCTTGCGACGGAGCCCCTTCAAGCGGTTCTTGAGCGCCGCGAACATGATCTTCTCTTCACTGCTGGCTCTGGTAGCTCTGCTGCAGAGCGGCGGAGAGCTGCTGGGCGCGGGCCTCGAGCTCGGCGCCAGCTTCGCTGGCCTTGCTGTAGGCTTCCTTGATGTCCTCGAGGCTGGTGTTCATGTAGGCGACCGCGTCCTCCAGGGACCTCTCCTCGGAGAGGCGGTTGCCGATGCCGACCACTGCCTTCTCGTTGTCGCCGACCGTGGCGAAGACGTAGGAGGAGGCGCCGATGGGCACCATGATCTCATCCCCCACGGAGGCGCTGGCGAAGGCCTCGAGGGTGTCGCGGGCGCGAGTGGCCTCCTCCAGGGACATCTGGAGGAGCTGAAGTTGCTGGGAAAGTGATTCCAGCTGTGCCCGGTAGGCGTCCAGGACCGCCAGGCCCTGGCGCATCTCCTCTCCGTTCATGTTCAGGCTCCGATCTGGTAGAGCACTGTCTGATCGCGGACGTCCTCGGCCGCCATCTCTTCCACGGAGTCGATGTTGATCATCCATCTCTTCTGCTTGTGCTTGCTGCCGATGAGGCAGAGGACCTTCTCCTTGGCCTCTTCCGGGCCCTCGGCAGCGACCTCGAGAGTGAAGTCCTGCTGCTTGCGGGGGTCCTTGAACTCGCCTTTTACTTTGTAAGCCTTCATGTCGATTCCCTCGCTCGTTGAAATATGTCAACTGAATAAAGCTTTTGGTCTATAAAGGGCATTACACAACCACATGCGGCCCACCCTCTTCGCCTACCATCCGGGGCGCTCCTTCCCCTCCTACTCGGTCAGCGGCGACCGCTGCGAGCTGGGCTGCGACCACTGCCAGGGTCAGCACCTCCGCTGGATGCGCTCGCTGGACGGGCCGGAGTCGCTGCGGGAGCAGGCTCGTGTTCTTTTAGAGGACGGTGGCGTAGGAATGCTCATCAGCGGCGGCTGCGACCAGGAGGGCCGCATCGGCATCGGGCCCTACGTCGATGCCATAAGAGAGGCCAAGGAGGAGACCGGCTTGCTCTTCAACCTCCACGCTGGGCTGGTGGACCGCGATGACGCTGAGGCTTTATCTCGCTCTCACGCGGACCTGGTCTCGCTGGACATCCACCAGGACCCGGAGGTCATCAGCGGCGTACTGCACCGGCCGGGAGGGCCGGAGTCTTATCGGGAGAGCCTGGAAGCCCTTCTGGACGCCGGGCTGGAGGTGCTCCCCCACCTTACCGTCGGACTCAGTCGGGACGGCCCCATTCTCGCGCTCGACATCCTGGAGGGAAAGGTCTCCCGGGTGGTGATACTGGTGCTCATACCCACCCCGGGGACGCCGATATGTGACATGCCCATGCCGGCGGACGAGGAGGTTTTGGCTTTAGTGGAGGCTATTTTGGACCGCGGCATGGATCCGGTGCTCGGCTGCATGCGGCCCCGAGGCAACCACAGTCTGGAGATCGAGTGCGTGAAGCGGGGGGTGAGGAGCATAGCCCTGCCCTCCAGAAAGACCCTGGCCTGGGCCGAGAGCAGCGGCTATGAGATCAAGGAGCTGCCGATATGCTGCGCCCTCAGCGATAGATGGCCTCTCTCGCCAGGCGAGAGCGGGTAACGACGAGGTAGCCGATCCATCCCAGCAGGACGATCAGGTAGCCGCTGACCACTATGGGCACCGTGGTCTTCAGCAACGGGGAGAAGCCCTTCTTCACCTCGTAGTCCAGGCCGTCGCCATCCACCACCAGGTAGAGGGTCTGCCGACTGATGTCAGGCATCTCCATGCGGAGGCTGCCGTCCACATTGTCCAAGGCGTTGAGCTTGAGCTCCCGCAGGCGGGTGAAGTCGTTGCCGGCGAGCATGTAGGACTCCTCCGAGACCAGATAGATCGAGGAGGGGTAGATGGTGGTGGAGCGGAACTCGATGTACTCCACGCTGTTGAGGCCGATCGTGTCCCGGTTGAAGAAGAAGACGCTGTCGTCCAGGTGGCCGGTCACGGTGAAGCTGCCCTCCATGTCCTCCACCAGTCCCGGCGCAAAGGACATGGCGAGCATGACCAGGACGAGCACCAGACCGATAAGGCTGCGGCGCCGGGAGCGGTCCACCATGTAGTAGCGGCTGGTGGGGTTGCGGGAGAAGCGTATCTCCAGATAGCGGAAGACGCAACCCTCGACGGTGAAGACCAGGCCCATGACGAGAATCAGGAAGAGCGGGTTGCTGAGGGGGAGGTGCAGCGGCACCAGCTGGGTGTGCCGGTGCATCACCAGGAGAAGTATCGAGAAGAGCAGGGTGAACCCTATCTGCAGCCGATAGAGGTTCTTCTTGAGCTTGCGGATGGCCAGCAGGCGCCCGCTGGCGCCGAGATCCTCAAGGTCCACTATCTCCGCACACATCGCCTGCTCATCTCCCTATCATGATTTAACCCCTTCTTCCGCCCCGGGACGCCAAATCTCGGCCATTCTCCGGCCGATGAGGAAGACCGCCAGGTCGGCGGGGACCTCCTCCTCTCCTGCGAGGCGCAGTCTCTCCCCCCGGAACACCAGCTCTGAATCAGCGCGCATGGAGACCTTCACCGACTCCTGCCCGTACTCCAGCGGGACGGCATGGAGGAGGGGGTCGAAGTCCTCCAGCTGCTCCCGGCTGAGGGGAGTCACCCGCAGCCCGGTCTTGCCGTGTATGGAGCCCGGCAGGCGGATGAGGCGCTTGATGTCGGCGGTGACCGGCTCATCAACCCTGCTGGACAGGGCTGGGCGCACATCAGTCTCCATGATGGAGACCACCGCCTCCTGCACCCTCTTGCTGGGCAGGGGGGCCAGGGTGCCGGTGGCCAGAATGGAGCGCTGGGCGGTGGAGAGGTCCCCCATCAGTTTCTGCAATCGATCTTTGCGGAAGGAGGCGGTGGAGGGGTAGCGCTCCCGGAAGGCGTCCATCTCCAGGCTGCCGGCGTCCTCGAGGAGCGCCTCCAGCCCGCGGCGGAGGCGGCCCTTCCAGCCCCCATCCTTCTCCCCGGGTATGAGGCGGTCCTCGGAGTGGCGGGTCCAGGTGCCGCCCGGCGACTCGTAGGTGGGGACGCTGTGCCGGGGGAAGGCCCAGGCCATGTCCAGGCCGTTGCCGGTGACGTAGTCCACGATCTCCCGCCTCTCCGGGCTGCCTAGGGCAAGGACGGCGTCGCGGCGGACGTGGGCGTGATAGCCGCGGCCGCCGGAGAAGACCAGCAGTATCTCCTCCTCCTCAAAGCCCAGGTCGCCCAGCAGGAAGTCGTCCACCAGGCGTATCATCTCCCCCTTGACCTTGGCCAGCATCTCGGCGTAGTCCATGGCGTCCGCGCCGGGGAGCTGGTCAGCGTCAAGGTCGAAGATCAGGTCGGCGCCCAGCCAGCCCTTCTCGTCCATGGTGGGGGCGTTCGGCTCCCGATAGTAGGCGGTGGAGTAGTAGCAGTGGGCGGGCACCTGGCTGACCAGGAAGCGATGCAGATCCTCGCCACGGGCGAAGCCCATGTGCCTCTGCACGAAGTGACGGTCGAAGAACATGAAGCCGAACTCCCGGCGACCGAAGCGGGTGGGCATGAGGGGCCGGTTCTCCCGATAGTAGCGCCGGAACGAGCGCACCAGGAAACGGGAGTTGGCATCCATGCCGGCGATAGGGCGCTGGCAACTATAATTACGTTGTTCAGCCCTCTTTCGGAGAGATGTCTGCCGACCCTCCGATCTACGACAATCACGTGCACCTGCGGCCGGATGGCCGGGACCTGGAGGCCCTGCGGGAGTTCCGGGACGCCGGCGGCAGCGGCCTTACCCTGGTCAACCTCCCTGCCAGCGATGTTCTCTCCGGTGGTCTGGAGACCTTCCTGGGCTCCTATCGCTGGACTATCAACATGGCAGTGAAGGCGCGGGAGGAACTGGGATTGGAGGTCAACGTCGCCATCGGGCCCTACCCGGTGCTCCTGCTCCCTCTCGCCGAGGCCCTGGGCCCGGAGAAGGCGGAGGCAGTCATGATCGAGGCGGTGGACGCGGCGGCCGCCTTGGTGGCCGCCGGCGAGGCCCAGGCACTGGGCGAGTTGGGCAGGCCTCACTTCCCGGTGGAACCTGAGATCGTCGAAACGTCAAATCGCATCCTCGCCCACGCCATGGGAAGAGCATCCGAGGTGGGCTGCCCGCTCATCATCCACAGCGAGTCCGCCGGCACGGAGGAGATGGCCGGCTTCGCGGCCATGGCTGACAATGCCGGCCTGAGGAGGGAAAGAGTCCTGAAGCACTTCTCCGCGCCTCTCAACCGACCTGAGCTGTCGCATGGCCTGATCACCTCCGTTCCGGCCTCCCGCAGCGCTCTGCGGGAAGCCATCGCCAACGGCGGCCCCTTCCTGCTGGAAACAGACTATCTGGACGACCCGGAGCGACCGGGGGCGGTGATGGCCATCCGCACCGTCCCCCGCCGGGTCAAGGCCATGCTCGCCAGCAATGAGATGGACGAGAGGCTGGCCTGGGAGATCGGGCAGGAGCTGCCCCGCCGCCTCTACCGGCCCTGATGTGAACCTTTTTCTATCCTGGCCGGGATGCCAGGGCATGAGCGGTCAGGCAAGGGTCGTCAACGTCTACGACGAGGGCGCCATGGTGGGGACCTCCCTGCGGGGAGGTCATGGCCAGGGCTTCATCATCGATGTGGACGGCCAGCGGGTGCTCTTCGACACCGGCCTCCGCGGCCGCTATCTCCTGCACAACCTCAGGGTTCTCAAGATCAAGCCGGAGTCCATCGACCTGGTCATCCTGTCCCATGGCCACCGCGACCACTGCGGCGGCCTCCCCGCCCTCCTGGACGAGCGCGAGGAGCCTCTTCCAGTCATCGCCCACCCACTCATCTGGGAGTCCCGCGCCAAAGGCCCGGGGCTGCCGATAATCAACATCGGCTTCCCGCGGCTAAACGCCGCCCAGCGGGAGAAGATGCAGCTGAGGGAGGTGGAGGGATGGAACAGAATCAGCGAGCACCTCCAGGTCACCGGCTCCATAGCCGACAGAAGGGACATCCAGGCCCTCGGCAGGAACCTCTACCGCCATAGGGACGGGAAGTGGGGGAAGGACCGCTTTGACGACGAGATCTCCCTGGTCATAGAATCCAAAAACGGGCCGGTGCTCATAACCGGTTGCGGCCACCCCGGCATCACCAACATCCTCCGGCACGTTGTAAACCACTACGGAAAGGATGTGCACGCCGTCATCGGCGGCGCCCACATGGAGTCCTTTCGCAAGAGGGAGGTGGAGCGGGTGGCGGAGATCATCATCGACGAGTTCGAGACCCCCCAGCTCTACCTCAACCACTGCACCGGGCCCAACGGCATAATGCGCATGAGGGAGCATCTGGGCCTGGACGGGGTGCGGGACTGCTTCGTCGGCACCGAGCTGCTCTTCCCGCTCTGAGCAAGCGTTATATCACTGCAACCTTTTCTTGACGAAAGGAGGCAAAAACTTATGAGAAACTCACTGAGAACCCTAGGACTCTTCGTCTTCATGGTGCTCCTCTTCTCCGCCCTGGGCTGGGCGGTAGGAGCTGTGTTCTGGAACGACTGGCGCTCGGGGATGATGGTCTTCTTCGTCCTGGCCGTGATAATGAACTTCGTCTCCTACTTCTTCTCCAAGAAGATCGTCCTCATGACCCACCGCGTCAAGCTGGTGGACGAGCTGGAGGCGCCTCGCCTCCACCGCATCGTCCGCGAGCTGGTGGACAGCTCCGGCCTGCCCATGCCGGAGGTGGGCATAGTCAACAACCCCAGCCCCAACGCCTTCGCCACCGGCCGCAACCCGCGCAACGCCGCCGTGGTGGCCACCACCGGCCTCCTCACCCTGCTGGACGACGACGAGCTGAAGGGCGTCATGGCCCACGAGCTCGCCCATGTGAGGAACAGGGACATCCTGGTCATGAGCATCGCCGCCACCCTGGCCGGCGCCATATCCTTCGCCTCCCGCTTCGCCCTCTACGGCAGCCTCTACGGGCGGGGAGGCCAGAACAGCAACCCCCTCGAGCTCCTCATCCTCCTGCTGGCGGCCATCACCGCCCCCATCGCGGCGCTGATGATCCAGCTGGGGATATCCCGCAACCGGGAGTTCAAGGCGGACGCCACCGGCGCCCGCATGAGCGGCAACCCCATGGCGCTCGCCCGCGCTCTCGGGAAGCTGGAGGCCGGCATCCACAACCGGCCCATGCGCGAGGGGAACCCCGCCAACGCCCACCTCTACATCGCCAACCCCTTCCGAGGCGGTGCGCTGACGAATCTGTTCAGCACCCACCCGTCCATACGGGAGAGGATCAGGCGCCTGGAGCAGATGGACCTGAACGAGGTCTACGTTCGCATCTGAGAGGAATCAGCGCACCTGCTCCCACTTCTCCAGCTCTCCCACCTTGGAGAGCGACGAGCCGCGGCGTATCTCCTCGCGGAGGCGGTTCTCCCGCTCCCGCACGTCCAGGGCGCGGTTGGCCACTTCCACCGCCTGCTCCCTCGGAACCACGATGACGCCGGACTCGTCCCCGATGATCCAGTCGCCGCTGCGCACCCACTGGCCGCCGACGCTGACCTCCATGCCGATTCCCCCGTGGCCCTTCGGCTCCCCGGCATCGGGGGCGACGCTGCGGGAGAAGAAGGGGAATCCCAGCTCCCGTATGTCGTCCACGTCCCGCACGGCGCCGTCCACCACCAGGCCGACCACGCCGCTGTTCATCGCTGATATGGTGGCCAGCTCCCCCCAGATGGCGATCTCGGAGCCGCCGGCGTCCACCACGATGACGGTGCCGGGCGTGGCCCTGTCCACCGCTTCCACAGGCTTGGCCCAGTCGCCGCTGGCAGTCTGGACCGTCAGCGCCCTGCCGACGATCCTGCTCCCAGCCGGAATATGCGGGATCAGCCCGCGCATGACGCCCTCCTTGTGCTGGGCGTCGGCGACGTTGGGGGTGGAGACCTTGGCGAAGGCCTCCATGAGCCCCTCCTCCCCGTAGCGGCGGGAGAGCTCGCTGGGTATGCCCTTGCCGGTCAGCATCGCCTCCTTTATACGACGAGTGGAGCCGGTGACGTCCCGGTCCTTGATGATGGCGCCGCCGACGATGACTATCGACGCTCCCGCAGCGACGATGTCAGCCACGGTCTCGGAGCTCACGCCGCCGGCGGCCGCCACCGGCACCGGTAAGGCGTCCGCCAGCTCCCGCAATGATTCTAACGGAGGGCCGGCCCCGCGCATCTGCTGGTCGATGCCCAGATGCATGCACACGTAAGAAGCACCAAGCTCCGCGGCCTCCTGGCCGCGCTTGACCACGTCCTTGACGTTGATGAGGTCCACCATGACCTCCGCCCCGTACTTGCGGGCGGCGTGGGCCGCCTCGGATATGGTGGAGTCGTCCGCCAGGCCCAGGACGGTGATGACGTCCGCCCCGGCCTTGACCGCGATCTCCACCTCGAAGGACCCGACGTCCATGGTCTTGGTGTCGGCCACGATGCGGGCTCCGGGGAACTCGCGGCGGAGCATGCGTATGATCTCCGCCCCCTCGCTCTTGAGCAACGGGGTGCCCACCTCTATCCAGTCGGCTCCCCCCTCCACGCTCTCCTTGGCTATGGCGACCGCCCTCTTGGCGTGCATGAGGTCCAGCGCCACCTGCAGTACCGGCTGCATGAGTCTGGGAAGGCGGATGGCCGGGTTTAACCTTTTTCCGGCCTGCGGGGATGGAAGCCTTATTATTCCCCGACCCTGATTTGCCGGGACATGGTGTCGAGCGGCGGCGTTCTGGTCGCGAGCGGCATATGGAGCCTGGACAGGATATGCAGCGGCGGCTTTCCCCGCGGCGGCATGATCCTACTCAGCGGCCCCAGCGGCAGCGGCAAGACCTCCCTGGCCTACGAGTTCCTCCTGCGGGGGACGGAGATGGGGGAGAAGGGCCTTCTGGCCACGGACTGCGTCCCGTCGGAGAAGTACCTGAGACAGCTGCCGGAGCTGAGCTTCCGCTCCGGGAAGGCTCCCGGCAAGGGAGTGACTATGCTGGCGCTGGACACTGATGACTTTGATTTCAAGAAGGGCCTGGCCATCGTGGAGGAGATCGGCAAGAAGCTTCCCGCCGGCGGCCGTCTGGTCTGGGACCCCCTGCCCCTGGCGTTCTCCACCCTGACTGCCGTTGAGCAGCAGGCCATCCTCAACCGACTGGCCGACGTCATCTACGAGAAGAAGGCTGTAGCCGTCTTGGTCAGCGAGCACTCCGATGGGGTGCTGGCCACCCTCGTGGACGGCATCATAGCCCTGGACGGCGAGGAGAGGGAGAGCGATGTCCTTCGCACCCTGCAGGTGGTCAAGATGAAGGGGACGAAGCACTCCCTCAGCCGACACGCCATGCTGCTGAGCCATGAGGGGATACTGCTCGCCCGCCTGCTGAGGAGGGGTCGCAAATGACGGAGGGAGTGAGGGAGAGGATCGCCAGCGCCCTGGAGGGCCTGGAGGTCAGCGGCCTGGTGCGCGTCTCCTTGGGCGTGGACGACTATTACGATGCCATACGGGGTCTGTTGGAGAACCGCGGCGAGCGCTTGCCGGTCCTGGTCTCCGCCACCATCCCCCAGCACTCGCTGCTGGACGTCCTGAGGTCGCTGGACACTGATGTCTCGGGAATACGGGTGATAGACTGCATCTCCATCTCCCTGCTGGAGGAGGTCGACGACGAGGCGGTCTACCTGGAATCTCCCCGTCTGCTGGAGAGCCTGCTCATGTCGCTGGGCATGACCTACCGGGACCTGGGCGGCCCCATGATGCTCATAGTGGACTCCTTCGACTCCCTGCTCCTGCACAACAACCAGGCCTCGATGGCGCTCTTCCTGCAGGCCATGTCCCATCGCCTGCGGGAGTCCGGGGGAGTGGGCTTCCTGCTCTCGCTGCGGGAGCAGGCTGACGAGGGGAGCGAGAACATGCTCCGCCTGCTCTCGGAGATGTCGCTGGAGCTCTGACCCTTCTCACATGAAGATCCTGGACCTCTTCCCGGAACTCAGGGACGCCCTGGCATCCGGGCCGCTTACCACGCAGGAGCTGGAGGAGCTCCTGCTGGAGAGGTACCGCTACCGCTGCCCAGATGACCTTGCGAAGTCGCTGAACATGCTCCGCCGGACGGGGGAGCTGCAGGGGAGGGTGAGCGTGGAGCGCGGGGGATGGATCTGGTGGGTCGGCACCCCGGAAGACTGGTGATTATCAGTCCATTTTGAGGAGAATGCATTATATTCCACAACGAATATTCTTCGCTCCGCGTTCGTTCAGGAGGCAGTCGTGATGAGGAGATACCAGATAGCTAGGAAAGACCGAGAGGGAGTGTCCCCGGTCATCGCCACCATCTTGATGGTGGCCATCACCGTTGTTTTGGCGGCCGTCCTGATGGTCATGGTCATGGGCATGACTGCGGAGCCCGAGCCCGTTGTACGGATCGACATGGTCGAGCAGTATTCTGGGGAATGGGTGGTGAGGCTGACTTACGTCTCTGTCACCATGGATACGGATGACGTTGAGATCTTCGCATTTATCAACGGCGACTACGCCCCGCTCACTGGAGTTTGGGCCATGAACAAGGCTCAAACGGGTTCAGTTTTCCGTATCACTGATGATGGAAGCAGCGGTGGGCCCGATCCAGATTGGCCGGTGGAGGTCTCACTCTGGTATAAAGGGAGAAAGCTCGCACACACAATGTTCGACCCTCGATGATTCATGAGGATTTCTTCACTGTTAGAAAATTGCCTGAGACGTGGGAATTTAATCAGGATGTTGTACGATGTTGCAATCATGGAGCTGGAGGATTCAAGCCATTGATCGAGCCCTTTGGAACCAGTAATAAGACATCTGGCTACACCAATTTTCCAATAATCATTGGGGAAATAAGGATTATATACTAACTCCTCGATATTCCGTCCCCATATTCGTATGGAGGACTTAACATGAAGAAGCTATGGAAAGCTAAGAATGACAAGGAGGGCGTGTCCCCGGTCATCGCTACCATCTTGATGGTAGCCATCACTGTGGTTCTCGCTGCAATCCTGATGGTCATGGTCATGGGAATGACCGACGGTCCTGCGGAAGATGTGAGCGTCGTGCCCGAGTTCGTCGATAAGAGTACCATCAGGATAGCCTTCGCCACTGGCGTCTATGAGGCCAGCAAAGTGGAAATAAAGGCTACAATTGACGGTACCGAGACACCTGTCACGGGTGGATCCTGGAGCACGGGGGCAAACGTCGTCGTTGGTTCTGTTTACACGAACACCGACGCGTTCGATGGTGCCACTAAGATTGTCATAACCTACGACGGCAAAGACGTTGGAACCTGGGTTCCGACTCCCTAAGTAGGGAGATTCTAAACCTCTTTCTGGGGGTTTCTCCCCAGTTTTTCCTCCCTTTACTACAGGTAAAATAGTCACGTTATAAAGCAGACTCAAACTCTAATCTTGTCCGACTAGCGATTTTATACGCGCCTGATTTGAGGCACTGGAAGACTGCAATATGCCAGGGGCACACGTTAAAGATTTTCGACGCCATGAGGGAGGAACTGCACTGGAAGACTGCAATATGCCAGGGGCACACGTTCCCGTGAGCTGTCCGACAGCGGTGGAGACAGCACTGGAAGACTGCAATATGCCAGGGGCACACGTTCCCTTGTCATAGCTTCTGCTCCTTTCGTGTGCACTGGAAGACTACAATATGCCAGGGGCACACGTTACAAAGAAATGACACTCCACATCGAGAACCTCATCTTACGGATTTGTGTTTAGAACAATAAATCGACCACTCAGCTCGCCCGTCTATCATCACGGTCAGCTCATAAAGCTATCATCATCGTGGCCAACTGCAATCAGTGGACAGCCTTTAATCATTTCCTCTCCCTGGGCAACAAACGCATTCAAGTATTATTGTCTCGGGAAAAGGTTTAACCCCATTCCGCAATCGGGTGGGACAGGAGTTGATATGGATGTTGGGGAGCAAGAAGAGAAGCGTCCTGTTCGTGGACTGGAAGAACGTGCTGCAGTCCCAGATTGCTGAGGAGCTGCTGGAGAAGAAGCAGGGAGAGATCTTCGAGGCCTACAGCGCCGGCCCCAACCACGACTGCGTGGACTGCGATGCATTGGTGGCGATGATGGACGCTGGCCATGACATACGCCGCCGCTTCTCCAAGAACTTCCGCGCTCTGGAGAACATGAACTTCGACTACGTGGTGATCATGGACGAGGCCTCCGCCGAGGTGCCGGCCGAGCATCTTCCTCCCCATGGAAAGCGAATCGTCAAGATATTCGGCGGTCGGGAATGCTTTGTGGCCAACGACGACCGGGAGCTCTTCGACTGCTACCAGGCCCTCATCGACGAGATCGGTGCCTGGCTGGATGTGGCGTTCGCCTCCCACGGGTCGGCGGACGCCCTGACGGAATGAGCATACGCATCCTCGTCCACGACGAGCGT